>NZ_JBVCWP010000219.1:0-6521 GCF_057460485.1 Boseongicola sp. | reverse complement strand
TTTGTGCGATCAATTTCAGTTCCGACGCTAATGCTGCACGCAAGCAACGATCCCTGGATCCCTGTTCGTCCTTACCTCTCATTGAAAAAATTTGACCTGCCAAAAGTCGAGATCATTATTTCGCGAAGCGGTGGCCACGTCGGCTTTCATGAGAGCGGGTATGCCGAAACGTGGCACGATCGCACGATTGATACGTTCATTCGAAATCTAGTTGGAAGTGGCAGCATTGCTGGTTAGCAGGTCTTCCTCCGCACGCATATCAACCGGAAGTGGCCCAAGCATAAGAACCGCAAGTGGCGTTCGCGGTCAATCGTGCGTAGCAGCAAGAACGCCTCTCTCCGTCCTAATCAGACGACTACAGCGAAACGCTATGGGTGTGGATACCGCGAAGGCTCAAATCCCCCGCGTTCGCATATGGGACCAAACGCCTGCTTGGAACTCGTTTGCAAAATCGGGCTGAACGGAGGTGTTCCAGTACCGGTTGGTGTAAGTCCCCGTTAGCGAGTGTTTGAAACCTAAAGAAGCTGGCGGTGGGGGCAGTCATCTGCGAACTCGTCTCTGAGGCCCATTCCCTGTTCAGCGGGAAAATACAGGGAAGTTTGCCAATTCTGGTGCAGGAAGTGGGCCTAGTCGCGGCTTTTCCGCATGTAGATCAATGGGTAGGGAGCCATTTCCCTAAACACCGGAACAGGGAATTTTTCTGGGATAGCAGGGAACAGTTCTGGCCGGATGAGGGAGCACGTCCCCCGTTTCTGGCCGGTTGTGAAGTTCCTCCCGACGACGATAGCCCATCTGCAACACTCCATCCTTTCTCAAAAGTTGAAGTGTTGCGTCGACTATATGAACCCGCCACCCGAAGCGGACATGTCGGAAAGGGCTCCTTCGAGAGCGTCGACTTCCCCCCAATAGTCCGACACCAAGCGTTCACTTCTCCAGGCGTCAGATTTGATGTAGTTGAGCAACAGAAAGCCCCTGCAAACAAACTACTCTCATTGGAAATGGCCATGGCGAACAAAGACGACTTCACACCCGAAGAATGGACGAAGTTGCTAGACAGCATCCTAGCGGCTGGCCTTGCCGTTTCGGCGACCGATCCAAGCGGCTGGTGGGGCACTCTTAAAGAAGCCGCTGCGGCGACTCCCGCGCTCGCTGAAGCTCAGCGCCATCCCAACTCCAATGAACTCATCAAGGCTACTGTTGCTGATTTCGCAAGATCGAGCGATGGCAGCATTTCTGCCATGCGCGAGCGTTTTGCCCGTGCCGAGCCCGTCGAATGCGTGCAGCGTTCGTTGGAGAGCCTACGAGAGGCTTCCGCCATCGTCGATGCCAAGGCCCCTGATGAGGCAATAGCCTTCAAGACCTGGCTCCGAAAGATCAGCCAGCAGGTCGCGGAGGCTTCTGTGGAAGGGTCGTTTCTTGGCTTTGGAGGTGTCCGAGTGAGCGATGCTGAGAAGGCCACACTTGGTGACATCTCCAAGGCACTTGGTATATGAGAGAGTCCAAAGAACAAGCGGCACCGAAGCAAAAAATGCCCCAACCCGTTGTCGTCACCATTCCCCACCGGCTCGGTAAGGAGGAGGCCCGGCGCCGCCTACAGGCGGGCTTGAGCAATGTGCACGCGCATGTGAGTGACAGTCTCGTCATGCTGAAAGACGCTTGGGTTGGCGATCATATGGACTTTCAGGCGAGGCTACTGGGTCAATCGACGACCGGATCGGTGGACGTGGGAGAGGATCATGTCCGGCTTGAAGTGCAGCTTCCATGGGTGCTGGCAATGGTCGCCAATAAGGCCAAGGCGCTGGTGAAGCGGCAGGGACAGCTAATGTTGGAGAAGCCGACCCCCAAGCGTTAGCGCGTGCGATCAGAAGTCTGCATAAGCTACGATTGATCGACTAACGATTTTTGCGGCCCGCGGCTTGCTTCGCAACCTCTCGTCGGAGCATTGATACCAGTCGCTTAGGCTTGACGACCTCAACCTCGTCACCCCAGGTACAGCGACCAGCATACGTCCGCTTTGGGTCATTAACAGACATCAGGATGCGACCTAGCGACGTCCGCATTGCACCCGAAAGCAGACATCCTCAGCGTCGAAGTCAATGTCTGCCAAGTGCCAAAAGCGGATCCGTCGGTGGTGTTCGGAATGGGCTATTCGGCCTGATAGACCGTTTCGCCCTCAAACACCGTCCGCGTGATTGCGACGTCGCTGATCTCCTTGGTCTTGCCAGCATTGACGAGGTCGAACGGGTTCCGGTCGAGAACGATCATATCTGCGAATTTGCCGACCTCGATAGAGCCGGTGATGTCGTCGTGTTCCATGGCGTAGGCGCCGTTGATCGTGAAGATCCGCATTACGTCCTCAAGCCCGACCCCTTCACCGAGCGGTCCCCCGGGGTAGTCGGAATTGTCCGGGTTCTCGCGGGTGATCATCGCTTCCATGTTGCGGAATGGGTTGGCATTGGGTGCCGAGGCTGGCCAGTCGCTGCCGTATGACACCTTCACGCCGCGGCGCAACATCTCGGCAATCGGCGCCCGCGCTGCTGCGCGTTCCGGCCCGAGAATCCCATCATAGAGATCACCGGTTGGGAAACGGAAATAGACTGGTGGCGACATGTCGGCGACGACATTAAGTCGCGCCATCCGGTCCATGTCATCGGGGTCGACCCACAGCGGATGCGCGAATTGCACTGGCGCATCGAACGCCGGATAGTTCTCACGGCCCTCCTCGATCAGATCAAGGACCTTGCGGGTCGTGCCGTCGCCGATTGTGTGGACCATCAACTTAAGACCAGCGCGCATGTTCTCGCGCATCTGGTCCATCATATTCTTGCTGATGGTCAGGATGCCGTGTTCGTCTGTGCCCTCGTAAGGCTCCAGCATTACAGACGTCTTGGTGAGCGGCGTACCGTCGGCGCCCCATTTCGCCGTCATCGGGTCGAGCAGCCTGTGTTGGAACTCAGGCAGTCGCGTGACCGACTCCTGTGGATTGGCCTCTTCACCGAAATAGTCGTTCATGATGAGCGCTGTATCGACGCGCATCTTCAACTTGCCTTCATCGGCCAGTTCCTTCCACGCCGCGTTGGCTTCGGTCGATACCGCTGAATCTGTGATCGCGGTAATGCCGTAAGCGAGAAGTATGTCCTGGCTCTCGAGAATCGCCTTCTTCCAGGTCGCCACATCAGGATGGTTCTGCAACTTCCCAACCGGGAAGAGGCCCATTTCGGCCAGGAAACCGGTCGGTTCGCCCGTGGTCGGGTCCATCTCGATAATCCCGGTCTCGGGCTGAAGCGTGTCTTTCGTGATCCCGGCCAGCGCGAGCGCTTTCGAGTTGACCACCGCGTTGTGCGCAGACGAATCCACAAGGTAGACAGGGCGGTCAGGGAAAATGTCGTCTAGGAAGTCCTTGCGCGCCCGCCCATCCTTGAAGTGGGAGGGGTCCCACTGCTGCCCCCAGATCCAGCTATCGCCGGGATTCTTTTGAGCGTAGTCGAGTAGAATCTCGCGGATTTCATCTGGAGTCTTGTCTGGCGTGAATGTCGCACGATTAGCGAGTTTAAGGATGGTTGCGCCAGCCGAAGAGGCATGGACGTGGTTTTCTTGAATACCGGGCATGGCGAAGGCGCCACCCAGGTTGATCACCTCGGTCCCTTTGCCGGTCACCGCGGCGGCATCCGGGGCGCTGCCCACCACGATGAATTTACCGTCCTTGATCGCGACCGCCTCGACCCATTGCTGTTTGTCATCGACCGTGTAGATCTTGCCGTTGGTGTAGACGGTGTCTGCGGTTTGGGCGCTAGCAATTGCGGCTGACCCGAGCAGTCCGCAGAGCACTGTGACGATGAGTCTGATGAGTTTCACGACAAGACCCTCCATCATCAAATTCAATTTCGATGGAAACTTTATATGCAGGGGGGTTGGCAGGTCCAAATTCCTGCCAAAAAATGGCGGAGAGAGAGGGATTCGAACCCTCGGAACGCTTGCGCGCTCAACGGTTTTCGAGTTCTAAGGCTCTCGTGCCAACCTATGCCGCGCAGTAGCTAAGCGTGTGCTCTCGTTTGGCATTTCTCCTCTGGCGATCCTTGTCTGTGATGCCCAATACCGCCTCGTGTTGCGTGGTTGGTTTGCAATTTGGTTTGCACTCAGAGCGGCGCGTAAGACCGTGGGCGAAAAGCGGCGCCCTCGAGATCAGCAAAAGCAAGCATCCGTCGCACCTCTAGCGACCCTCCCTTAATCTCCGCAATGCTGACACCATGCGGGGGAGCCAATGAGGGAGGCTCCTATGATATCACGCCGGTTTCCGGCTCGCTGGATGCAAAGTGCAATGAACTGCCTTTGCAGATTGCAAGCCCGAGCCACCGAACGGGCCGCAAGCCTCTGCTTATTAGTAACTTAGAGAGTGGCACAGGTTTTGCTATGTCATATGTACAGGGCTTCCTTCCCCCGTTTATCTGCAGTCAGAGGTAAAATCGAAAATGATCGATAATACAGCCACCCAGGTGCGCTCAACAGCGCAAGCAATCATTCAGGGTTACCTCGGCGCTGGCAAAAAGGTGATCGACAAGCGCGCGCTCTATTACGCGCTCGTTCAGGCCCTCACAGAAGCGAGGCAGCAGGGACGACAGGAAATAGGAAGGAGACTTTGAGCGGCGCTCGTTTTGGTTGGCCCTGCTCTCAAGGAGTGATCCGCGCGCGCGTCGATTGAGTAACTAAAGAAGATGGGGCTTCCCTCCCCATCCTGGTTCCCCCATAAGGAACCCAGAAGCCCCGTCTCCCCCCGACGGGGCTTCTTTTTGCCCGCAGCCGTAAGTCATTGAAGCAAATGCGCATGGCGGAGAGAGAGGGATTCGAACCCTCGGAACGCTTGCGCGCTCAACGGTTTTCGAGTTCTAAGGCTCTCATCCCAACATGTACCGCCTAGTAGCTAGGTGGCTGTTCCGGTTTGGAAATCCCAATCCCACTGTCCCGGCCTGTAAAGCCTAGTGCTGTACCCTGCCGCGGAGTTCGTTTGCAATTTGGTTTGCAATTGAGGGCCTGAGGCGACGATTGGGAACTTCTGGAGATCTCATTGTTTTTCGCCTAACGACAGTCTAATCACGCAGTCGATGTGGGAAGAGATAGCCGGTTGGGAAGGCTGGGACGAGGTAGGTGCTGCAGGTGCATGGCTGATCACTCTGTGCTTGCTCCTCATTGGCCTGGCCGGATCTGTTCTACCCGTGATTCCCGGCCACCTAATCATCGTGGTGGCTGCCGCGTTCCACTGGTTTGCATTGCGGGAAGCATCTGGGGTCGAGTGGTGGACATTCGTTGTGCTGATCGGCTTGCTGGCAGCGTCGCAGGCTTACGAGTTTGTTAGCGGGGCTGCCGGGTCCCGCTGGTTCGGGGGAACGAAATGGGGGGCAATTGGGGCCATCCTCGGCGCCTTTGCCGGCATTTTTTTTCTGCCGCTAGGGCTAATTCTCGGCCCTCTGATCGGCGCCTTTGCGTTTGAGGCGCTATTCGCCAAACAAGAGATTAGGCAGGCGGCAACGTCGGGTATGGGCTCAGCGGTCGGCACGGTGAGTTCTCTCGTGGTCAAAGTTATGGTCGGCGTTGTGATGGTCGTCTGGTTTCTTGTGGATGTGCTTTTCATAGGCTGAACTGACGTTGAAGCGTGCCAACTTCAGTCGCGAGGCCAGGAACGTCGGCTTAGGGGCGCAAAGCGGACGTGGTCTAGGAGCACGAATCTGGCTGATACTAGGTAAGTCGTAGCCAACTACTGAGAGGACGACGCTGGCCAGCGTCGCGTAGTTCAATGTCCACAATCACACCCTTCACCCCGATTGCCTCGACCATCGGCGGTGCGCTAATCGGGCTCGCTGCAGTTCTACTAATGCTGTTCAACGGACGAATCGCCGGCGTTAGCGGGATATTGGCACGGCTGCTTCCTCCGTATGCCAGCGCGGAAGTAGTGAGCTCGGTGGCCTTCGTCGCAGGGCTGATTTCAGCCCCGATTTGCTATTCGACGGTGAGCGGTTGGCCCGTGCATCAGACGGTATCAGGCAATGTGGCGCTGATGGTTATTGCTGGATTGCTGGTTGGAATTGGCACGGTCTACGGCAGTGGCTGCACCAGTGGGCATGGTGTGTGTGGGCTCGCTCGACTCTCGCGACGCTCACTTTTGGCTACAGCGGTCTTTATGTTCACGGGCTTTGCTACCGTGTTCATCGTGCGGCACGTGATTGGGAGCTAAAGTCAGCGGTGCGTATCACGATCAGCTTAATCGCAGGATTTTTGTTTGGTCTCGGCCTCGTCATTGGCGGCATGGCCAATCCGGCCAAGGTACAGAATTTTCTAGACGTATTTGGAACGTTTGATCCGAGCCTCGCCTTCGTGATGGCGGGCGCTGTGGTGGTCACCTTTTTGGGTTATCGATTTTCGTTTCGACAGCCTTCGCCAATCTGCGGGGAGCGATTTCAAATGCCTACAGCAACCAAAATTGACTCCCGTCTGATTGTTGGGCCAGCACTCTTCGGCGTAGGTTGGGG
>NZ_JBVCWP010000218.1:0-6542 GCF_057460485.1 Boseongicola sp. | reverse complement strand
GCAAGACTAGATAATCAGACTAGGCTCTTATTCGCTCTTTTCTTCGTCACCTTCTGTTTCGTCGTAGGCGACCTTATCAGAACCTTCATCTGCTTCTTCCATCGCCAACTGAACCGGACTGGAGTTCTCGGCCTGGGCGCTCTGCATAGGACAAGCGTAGGTCATAGATGCGCCAGTGCCCAATCCAAGCATCAGAGCAGCAGCAAAAAACAGGGCAGTAAGCAGCTTGGCCATCTCGAACGTCTCCCTCTTGAAAAAGTACATGCTCAACTATGGCGTCTCCGAACTCAGATGCCAAGATCGAAAAGTGGCTGCCGGCTCAGCCGACGTAGCTTTGGATCAGTCTATGGGCCGTCTGGCACGCCTTGTCATCTTCTGTCATGGGAAGCCCCTGCGTGATTTCCCCCGCGCAGGGTGAGCATGGCAGGGGGATGACCGTCGCGCTAGTGTACGGGTACGTCGATGATCACGCAGGGTGCCAGGAAATGGTTCAGGGTCTGCGGAGGGTCCTTCCCGGTCGGGAGTTCAGGTGTACGCCCGCCAACGTAAGCCCTGGTCGCTGATTACGTGGATAGACATTTTGCGGATTATGATCGACCATTTGTTCGGACCTGAGCATGGCGATCCTCACCAACCAGTGGATGGAGATTAGAGATGGTGAACGTGACCGAGCAAAAATGCGCTTGCGCCGACTGCGTTTGCATCGTGAAGGTGCAGGACGCGATCAAGAAGCACGGGCACAACTACTGCAGCGAAGCTTGTGCTGAAGGGCATCCAAAGGGTTCTGGTTGCCAACATGACGGCTGCGCCTGTCACGGCTAACACTAAACTCGCAGAACTAGGTAGGGCGGCCAAGACCGGACGGGTGCGCGTGAGAAGTGCGGAAACAAAAGGGCTGTCAGAGGTAGTCGTTTACGTCAGCGTCTGCACCAACGCTGGATAGAACGCCTTCATGTCGATCACCTTGTGATCCGGCCCGATGTAACCCTGGATGAGACCGTCTGCTATTTCACGCGCCTTAGCGTCATTGTCGTCTGTCATGGAAAGCCCCTCTGTGCTTTCCCTCCGCACGGACATCGCATCACACAACAATTGAACTGAATGCGGAGACGTCATCGCTGGCGTGAGCCGGTTTGATCCTTCAGCAGCAGTTTGTTCAGAAGCTCGTTTTGCTCCTGGAGCAGACGGAGGATCTGCTCATTTTGCTTTTGCAGACGGGGCAATATGGACATGACGAGCTTGGGCGGCGAGTCTGCGGGCATCGCATCCATCATTCGCCTCATAATCTTTTGCCGCAGCACCGAGAAACCGGCTCGCTGCGACCTACGCGGCGTCAAAAGTTGATACCCCACAAACAACGCCGTACCGGCAAGCGTGACGGTCAGGAGGAAACGCCCCATTGATAGCTATCCCTTCTTTTGCTCTGATGCGGCCTAGGTTATTACAGCCTCCCTCATTGGCTTCCCCCGCAAGGGGCAGGATGCCAAAAGTTCACGGCTACCGCGAGAGCGAGTCGCTTAGGGAAGCCAAATAGAGTTAGGGGAAGCCAGATACAGGTAGGGGCAGCCCGAAAGCCGCCCCCTCCTGATCGTCCCATTTCTGGGCGATCAAGCCTCACCCGAAGGCGAGGCAGAACATAAGTCCACTACCAATGATCTTTGTTGTCAATCCTGCACTGCAAAAGGTTGGGCTGGTCTCAAAGGCGGCTGACGACTGCGTCGTATCTGGCTTGAGCAACATCTAGCTTAGTTCGGGCGAATTGGACTTTATGGTGCGTTTCATCTCCATCGGCATCCTCAAGGGCCTTTCGATAGACCCCTAGCCAGAACTGCACCTTCTCGTAAGTTGTGTCCCACTCTGCGTAGAGTCTGCCGTCCTCGTTGGTCATAGTTCCGAACGGGTCCCCTATCTCGTAACCCCCCGCGGGCACCTCGCGGCTCATTACTCCTTATGTAAGTCTACCTCGACCATCATGCGCGCACCACGCTGCACAGCAGCTAGGGGCCATGCGCTAAGGTTATGACGACCCCGCAGCGTCACATGCACGTCCCATAGATGCCGCTACCCTTGACGCACTTGCCGCCCACACCGCAGTCGGTGTCGAACGAGCAGGTGTTCCCCCGCTTCCCAGTGAGGTCGAGTGGGTCATAAGCGGGTCGTCTATCATTGCTATTGCCGGGGTTCAGCCCGCCCATGCAATAGCCGTAAATTTGTCCGCGGCCTTTGACACATTTCGAGCCAACAGCGCAGTCGGTGTCGAATGAGCAAGCCAAAGCGGGCGTTGCTATAAGCAGAAGCAGCGTAGTGATTATCGCCTTCATTTCTTCTGCCCTTATCCGTCCTTGCGGACCAGAGGATACTTAGCAAGGCACGCGAAGTTGGACTCTGAGTTAAGTGAATGGTTTGGGGTTCAGTAACTCGGCAGCCTAGCAACATTCACAGCAATGCGCTGGATGGTCCAACATTACGACTTTGTGTTGAAGCCAGAAACTACCCAGCGTGACACATATATTACCGCTACGATGGCGGCGCCGAAGATATTTATGAGAAGGAACACAGTTAGCGCAAGGGCGCCCGCCCTACCGAAATCCAACTGTGGCGAATTGGGCTTCCGGCGATGCCCAGGATGACGAAGACCGTCATCAGTAGAGCCCGCGTTCGGCCCAGATCTTCGCCTGACGTTCGAATTCCTCTACCGTCATCCCCTCGAGTTGGTCGGTTAGCATCTGGTTGTAGGTGGGCAATATGCGCCGATTGATCCGCGCCTCGTCGCTCCACAGCTTGGAGCGGACCAGCGCCTTGGAGCAATGCAGGAAGGCTTCCCGCACCTCGATCAGCAAGCCTATCTTGGGAGCCCGATCACGGATCGCGCTCGATTGGAGGAGGCGCGCGTCATCGGTGATTCTGGCGGTGCCGTTGATCCGGAGGGTCTCGTCCATGCCGGGAACCAGGATCAGCATGCCGATTTCCGGGTTGGAAAGAAGGTTGACGAAACTATCCAAACGGTTGTTGCCGACCCGGTCCGGCAGCAGCAGGTGGGTATCGTCCAGGACACGCATAAAGCCCGGCGGATCGCCACGCGGCGAAACATCGGCGCCGTCCGGCCCTTGTGTCGACATCACGCAGAAGGGAGCCAGCCCGATGATCGCCCGGCAGTGCACGTCAAGCGCCGTCAGGACCTTATCGGTGGCCCGGCTCATCGGCTTGGGATGCAGATCGCGCAAAGCGGTCGCGTCGGTCACGTAGCTGATGTCACGGGGAAGCATCGGTGGTCTCCACTGGTTTTCGCCCGTCAACAAGTCTAGCGAAGGCAACGAGCGCCGTCTAACGGAGCCGGTTTCCGAGAACTCGTCAGTTTGGTCGAAGATGGAGGGACGGAGAAAAGATGACCGATCACAAGATATATGACGGGCCGGGCCAACTCGGCACGCGCATTGAAGCGTTTTCGGACGCGGGGAGACGCTAACCCGCTTGCAAGTTTGGTCCAGAGGCGCCGCCTGTGCTTGCGATCAAACGGCCTCATTCACGACCTGCACCTGCGTGTATTCTAGAAGACCTTCCTCACCAATCTCAACGCCGATACCGGACTGCTTTGCTCCCGCCTGTGGAATGTGAGGACCCAGGTCAATATGTTGGTTGATCCAGACGGTTCCGGCCTCCAAACGAAGGGCAACTTTCTTGGCGCGCTCTCGGTCAGACGACCAGACGGACGCACCCAGCCCAAAGTCAGTGGCATTGGCACGCTCCACTGCATCGTCAAGATCGCTATATTTCATTATTGGCAGGATAGGCCCGAACTGCTCTTCATCCACCAGCCTTGTTCCTTCCGCCATATCAACAACGATCGCCGGTTGAATGAAGTAGCCGACCCGATCAGGCACCTGGCCGCCAGCAATAACTCGCCCGTTCGTGCGGGCGTCATCGAGATAGGCCTTCACCTTCTGATACTGAACATTATTCTGCAACGGACCAAGCTCCGTCCCCTGATTCAATCCATCACCAATAACTGCTTCGCGTGCGAGCTTGCCGAGCTCCTCACACATGGAATCGTACTTCGACTCGTGAACATAAAGTCGTTTGAGAGCCAGACAGACCTGGCCGCTGTTGAAGAAGGCGCCTTTGAACACGTCTGACGCTATTTTGGCCGGATCGGCGTCGTCACGGACGATGCCAGGATCGTTTCCGCCAAGTTCCAATGAAAACCGCTTCATCGTCTTTGTGGCATTCGCCGCGACTTTCATACCGGTCTCTACGGAACCTGTGAAGGAAACTTTCGCGACGTCAGGATGGCCCGTCAAAACATCGCCGAGGTCGTTGGCGTCGGTGACGACATTGACGACGCCGGGCGGCACAATTTCTGCAATGAGGCGCGCAAACATCAATGTTGCCAAGGGCGTCGTGGCTGCAGGTTTTACGACAGTCGTGTTGCCGGCGAGCATGGCCAAAGGTATCTTGAAGGCCATGATCATCAGCGGGAAGTTCCACGGGATGATCGCAGCAACCACACCGAGAGGACGCCGATGAAGTTCGATCTGGCGTCTATCGCTGCTTTCGATAATCTTTACATCGAGGCTGAGCGTAGCCGCGTGGCGGAAGAACGTCGCCGTTCCCGTAACTTCGTCATAGGCATCGGCAAACGGCTTACCTTGCTCCAATGTCAAAAGACGCGCCATCTTGTCCGCATTCTGATCGGTCGCCTCAGCGATCGCGATCAGGACCTTGCGCCGGTCTTCGATAGATGTGGCAGACCAGGTCGGGAAGGCCGCTTTCGCCGCGAGAACCGCAGCATCGATTTGCTGACGCGATCCACGTGGACACTCCGCAACCACAGCCTCAGTGGCGGGGTTGATAACATCCATCATCCCGTCGCCCGCGATCAGTTTTCCACCGATCAAAAGTTGGAATTCATCAGACATAACGACCTCAATTTTAAAACCTGGTTCAGGTTGCGCGCCACTCTAATACGGGAGGAATTCAGATCTGATTTAGAATCCGGCGCGGCATTTAGATCGATGCCTTCATCGTTCACTAATAATCACCAACGCTATCACGAGAGCCTTAGCAACCTCACGCCCGCCGATGTCTACTTCGGACGAGGCCAAACCGTCTTATTGAGAGAAAGGATCAAACGAAAACCACTCGACAAAAGGCGCTTGCAACACCTCGAATCCGACGCCTAGCATGAACAATCAGATGAGCCAGATACTCCGTTAGCTCAAGCCGCACGCAGTCCCAAATCATCTGACGACGGACACCCGATCAAGTCTCTGAAAGGCTTCCGCCTGATTCACTTGTAGTATCCGACGGCACAAATTTGGTCACCGACCTTCGTGAAAAACGTGGCTTTCTGTGCAGGTGTCTCGGAGCCCGGCCGGGGCCACATATAGCTCACCTTGCTGATCGTTCCTTCCGTTGCATTCTGTATGATCTTCTCTCCAAAGGGGACACCATTGACATCTTTCATGTCAGTGAGCTTGTTTCCCTTCTGCGTCGGATCAGTCGGATGAGCTGTTGTGATCGCATCCGAGGCGTTGGCGCAAAACACGTAAAGATCGCGATCCTTAAATCCGCCCTCGCCCGAATTGAACATTTCGAGCGCTTTTTTCTTATCAGCTTTCACGGCCGCGACTGCCTTTTGCAGCATGGCCCTGGCATCTTCGGCAGTGCCATATTGAGCAGTCTCTGCAAACGCGGCGGTAGCTAGTAGGGCTGCACAGGTCCAAGCGAAGACCGTCTTGCGAAACATAGTGTCCTCCCACGATGAACTTCTGCTTTAACCGACGTTCATCGGATGACCGGCTTCGTTGGGCTTATGCTGCCCTCATCGGCGGAGATAAGCAAGCCCGGACGGCATTGTCAGACAAACTTGAGCGGCCTGCGAAGGGTGCTGGTCTGAGGCGTGCGCAGATTCAGAAGAGCCCGCGACACTCTTGTTGCCCTTGATTTCATCGAGTGCATCCGCCCTGGAGGCAGAGGGCCAGGTGATCCCCCGATCTACCGCTGGGGTAAAGGGGTGCACTTCAACACCCCAATAAGAAACTAGACACCCTCTATGGGCTTGGGACCCCTATCTGGCAGACCCCCCGCCGGTGTCTGTCGGCTGGTTACCCTGTAGCTAAGTCTACTTGCACCATCATGACGGCAATGCGCCGCGCTTCATCAAAGGTCGGAACATGCGCCATCTAAAGCCCCGGCGTTTCCACCGGGGCAGTCATCTATGGAACGACGCGACAACCCGCTAGGAGCCGCGACGCGACATGATTAAGAGAACGCGGTTGTGCGGTATTTGGATCAGTTGGTGGACCAAAAAAGAAAAGCCCCGGAGCGTGGACAAAGGGGCCTTTCACGGTACGCCGCCTGATAATCGCCAAGGTTGCCCGGCTAAACTTCGCGCAACAGACACGAGGGAACTAGCATCTGCTAGGGGGAAAAGCCTGTTCCGGGGGGAGCGGGCTTTTTCTTTGCCTGGACTCTCGGACAGGAAGAAGCCCCGGACACGGGGGAGAGCCGGGGCTTCGGGTTCCTTATGGGGGGAACCATTG
>NZ_JBVCWP010000217.1:0-6544 GCF_057460485.1 Boseongicola sp. | reverse complement strand
GGCGTGGACCGGCCGGAAGGACGTCGCACCCGACCGGAAGTTGGTCTGGCAAGTATTTGTCTCGGCGCTGATCTTTATGATAGCGGCACCCTTTTTTTTGCCGCTTTATCAGTGATGTACAGCCGATCCATTTGTGGGGGCTGGCGTTTCAGTTCGTGGTAATTGTGACTTTTGGCTTTTCACTTTGGCTTTGGCTTTGGTTGCTGTTGGTCTATCCGCCCGCAATCGTCGCAGCATTCAGTTTCCGGTCGCCGGTTTTCGGCCTATCTTTCGGCTGGCTGTTTTTGGATGAAGCTTTGGGACTGCCCGTGCTGGTAGCACTGGTTTTGGTGTCGGCCAGTTTGATATTGATTAGCCGGCCGGTTCAGGTGCCGCAGAAGGTCTGAGGCACGACTTCTTCTTCCAAAGGTGGCCGTGTGAGGTCTTCCATTTCTCCGGGGTTGGCAAAGGGCGTTGCTAGGGCCGTGTTGAGACGCTTGTACGGTGCAAGGTCGCCGGTGACAGCGGCTTGAATGGCCTGCTCGATGCGGTGTGTGCGCGCGATCACGGCGGGGTTCACGCTTTGCAGTTCGGCCACGCGATCTTCGGGGCTTGCGCCCTCGGTTTCGAGCCGGTCTCGCCAGCGCTGCTCCCAATCGTCATAGATTGACGGATCCACAAATTCGTCGCGGGCTTTGTGGCTGCCAAGTGCTCGGAAAGTATTTGTGAAGTCGGCCTGACCCTGTGCCATCAGATCGATCAGACCGTTGATCAAACCGTCGTCGTCTTCGGCCTTTGTTTTCAGGCCGATTTTAGCGCGGAATACATTGCGCCACGCCGTGCGGTACAGATCGGGGAAGCGGTCGAGGCTGGCTTGCGCCTTTTCGACTTCGCCGATCAACGGCAGCAACGAAGTGGCGAGTTGCGCGAGGTTCCACATTGCCATCTCGGGTTGGCGGCCATAGGCGTATCGGCCCTGTTGGTCGATCGAGGAAAAGACCTGCATGGGATGAAATCGGTCGATGTAGGCGCAGGGGCCGTAGTCGATAGTTTCACCAGAAACCGTCATATTGTCGGTGTTCATCACGCCATGGACAAAGCCGAGGCCCATCCATTTCGCGATAAGTTTCGCCTGGCGGTCAATGACACCGTCGAGGAAGCCAAGGGCTCCGTCCACTTCTGGATCATGGCGCGAGATAGCGTGTTCAGTGAGTGCTGCGAGGGCTTTTGTGTCTTTCTGCGAGGCGAAATACTGGAATGTGCCGACGCGGATGTGGCTGGCGGCAACGCGCGTCAAGACGGCGCCGGGATAGGGTGCCTCGCGTAATACAGTTTCACCCGTGGCGACGGCAGCGAGGGCGCGCGTAGTGGGGACGCCAAGGGCGTGCATGGCCTCGGAAACGATGTATTCGCGCAAAACCGGTCCGACCCATGCCCGGCCATCGCCCATGCGGGAATAGGGTGTGGGGCCGGAGCCTTTTAGTTGGATATCAAAGCGTTGGCCGTCTGGAGCAACAATTTCGCCCAAGAGGACCGCGCGGCCATCTCCAAGTCGTGGCGACCAGCCACCGAATTGATGGCCTGCGTAGACTTGCGCAAGGGGGTCGGCGCCAGCCGGGACAGAATTTCCAGCCAAGAACGCGATGCCATCGGGCGTCTCAAGCGCGTCTGCGTCGAGACCCAACTCTGCTGCTAACGGGCGGTTCAAGGTGATCAGCGACGGGTCTTTGACCGGCGTGGGTGCGATCTTCGTATAGAAGCGCTCGTCGAGGCGGGCGTAACTGTTGTCGAAGGGTAAATCGAGGCTCATGGGCAATAGATAGGCATTCAGGCCGTCCACGTCATCATGTTGAAAGCGCGGTGGGTGAAACCAAGGCGCCTATAGAGCGTTTCGGCGCGCGTGTTGTCGGGGCCGATTTCAAGGTGAAGCGCCATAAGACCCGCGCCCTTGAGGGACTTGATCAGGGTGAGGACCGCTTCGCTGCCCATGCCACGGCCGCGGACCTTCTCGCGAATCCACAACTCGTCGATGAAGCCGTCGAGGCCGCCCATTTCGATGGACCAACCGAAGCTGACGGCGATATAGCCCACGGGTGACATTTTCGGGCCAATCAGCCAGATCGCACCATGGGGCGAGCCCTCAAGAAGCGGAGTGATCGCGGATCGTCGATGGTCTTCGTCAGAATGGATGCCTTCAAGCGCATGATAGGCCGCGATCATCGGTTCCAGTTTGTCGGTGTCGGCGGTGGTGGCGAGGTGAAGGATTTGGCTCATGTCGGGCTTTCTGTGACGCGGATCAAAGCGCGGGCTTCTGCTTTGTTGATCCAGTCGAATTTGCATTCGCTATACGCCGCTCCGCCTTCCGGGTGGCTGCAAGCGGCTTAACGGAAGTGTAGGCCGCCCGGAGGCTTGCGTTTTCGCGGAGCGCGTCGCGGAAGGCAAGGTGGCGCGTGATGTCTTTGTGTCCGTCAACATAACCGTCTGCATGGGGGCGGCGCGCGTCGGTTTCGGGATCATTCTTGCGGACATAACTGCGCCCCTGCAGCCCGAATTCCCCCAAATATTCACAGCCTAAGGCCTCAAGGGCATTTTGCGCGTAGGTTTGGATCGATGCTTCTGCGAAAACCGGCAGAAGGTCAATGATGGGTTTGGCAGGAAGGCCAGGAACGGAGGTGGAGCCGATGTGATACACCGCCACAAGGCCGCCCATAGGCGCGAGTAGCGCTTCGGTTTCCTGCGCGGCTCTTTCGGGCCAGGCGGGGTCCGGCGCGTGGAGAAGGCTCACAGTCGGGCCAGGCGTTCGGTTAGCAGGTCGAAAAAGCCCTTGTCGTCGACAGACCCCATAAACATCGCATTTGCCGGGCGATCTGTGACACGCCACCAGTCTGCGACGGTCATGCCCAAAGTCAGATCGGAATGAGTTTCAATCGCGACGTTGATGTGGCGGCCCTGAAAGAGATCGGAGTTGATCAGATAGGCGATAGTGCAGGGGTCGTGCAGGGGCGCTCCCTGGGAGCCATACTTCTCGGTATCGAAGCGTTCGAAAAAGTCTGTCCAGCTGGCGACCATGCGCCCGACATCCGTATCAAGCGCCTTGATGTCGGCGATCCACTTGGCGCTGGTCAGGGCCTTGTGCGTCACATCAAGGGGCATGACCGTGATAGTTGCGCCAGATTTAAACACGATATCAGCGGCTTCTGGGTCGACGTAGATGTTAAATTCAGCGGCGGGAGTGATATTTCCAACCTCGAAATACGCCCCACCCATCAGCACAATCTCTTGCACACGTTCGATAATATCAGGCGCGCGTTTGAACGCGACTCCGATGTTCGTTAGCGGGCCGATGGGCACAAGTGTGACTGTGCTGGGCGGTTCTGTGCGCAGAGTTTCGATAATGTAGTCGACGCCGTGCTGGGCTTGCAGCGGCATTGTCGGTTCAGGCAGTTGAGGGCCATCTAGCCCTGTCTTGCCGTGCACATGCTCTGCAGTGACCAGTTTGCGCGCCATTGGGGCATCGCAACCCGCAAAGACCGGGATATCGGGGCGTCCGGCCAGCTCGCAGATGATGCGAGTGTTCTTTTCGGTAAGCGGCAAAGGCACGTTGCCTGCGACCGCCACAACGCCAAGGACGTCGATTTCAACCGGTGATGCAAGGGCGAGCAAGATCGCCACGGCGTCGTCTTGTCCGGGATCGGTGTCGATGATGATTTTACGGGGCGCTGACATGTCGTTCTCCGGATGCGGAGTTGGACCTTGGCGGCGCCCCGTCTGCTTGTCCAGCATCAGAGCGAGGCAAGATGGACTTTCTCGTGACGTTAACCACCCGAACCCGCGCCACCGTCAAAGTCGACGCGCTCGACCATTTGCAGGGCTTGCGCGCGATGGCTGGCGATAGCGGTAAGGTTTGTGTCGTCGGGGGTGAAGTCACCCCAGCTTGCAACAAGTTCAGATGCCTTTGCCGCCGGGGAGGCCGGGTACTCGTAGACAACAGAGGCGTAGATGGCTTGTGCGTCCGGTGAACTGAGAAATTCCATGAAGCTGACAGCGTTGTCGCGGTTTGGAGCGCTTGCGGTCATAGCAACGCCGGAGACATTGACGTGGCTTGTGCCGTTGTCCGCGAAAGTCGGGAATTCGATGCGGACTGAGTTGGCCCACTCGGCCTGTTCCGCATCTTCAAGCATGGCGCCCATGTAATAGGTGTTGCCCAGCGAGATGTCGCATTCACCAGCCCAGATCGACTTGACCTGTGCGCGGTCGTTGCCTTCGGGGTCTTTGGCAAGGTTGGCCTTAACGCCCTTCAGCCAGCCCTCGGCGGCTTCCAGTCCGTTGTGTTCAATTGCAGCGCTCAGCAGGCCCAATGTGTAGACGTGTGTGCCTGAGCGGGTGCAGATACGGCCTGCCCATTTAGGGTCGGCGAGGTCTTCATAAGTGGTGATCTCGCCTTCACCGACGCGGTCTTTTGAGGCGTAGATGATGCGCGCGCGGGAAGTGAGGCCGAACCAGTGGCCCTCGGGATCACGCAAGGCAGTCGGGATAGCGCCGTCGAGGATTTCGCTGTCCACGGTCTGTGTCACGCCAGCTTCTTTGGCATCTGTCAGACGGCTAATATCGACAGTAAGGATAATATCGGCGGGCGAGCGGCGGCCCTCGGCCTTCAGACGCTCAACCAAACCTTTGTCAACGTATGCGACATTGGTCGTGATGCCGGTTTCGGCTGTGAATGCATCCAACAGCGGTTGGATCAGCTCGGGTTGGCGGTAGGAATAGATGTTCACCTCATCGCCGTAGGCAGGAAGGGCCAAAGCGGTGGCGGCGAGTACAAAAACGGGTAAACGCATTTTGAGGTCTCCAAACGGTCAAACTTGATAGATAGAATAAACCTGACTATTTTAGTCAGGTCAATATGTCCGAGTGTTTCCATCGGACATATTCCGCTGGTTGATTCAGCTAATCTCACTACGCTCGCGCGCTTTGGCGGCATCCCAAAGAGCGTCCATTTCCTCAAGGTTGCTGTCTTCGAGGAGACGGCCTTCCTTGTCTAGCGCGCTCTCTATCTGTTTGAAGCGGCGCGTGAATTTGGCGTTTGCATCCCGAAGGGCATGTTCGGGGTCGACGTCCAGATGCCGGGCGAGGTTAGCCATGACGAACAGAAGGTCGCCAAATTCCTCGTGTGTATGTTCGGGGTCGGCGTTGTCGTTCGCCTCGACCAGTTCGCGCGTTTCCTCAGTGATTTTTTCAAGCACATGACCGGCATCGGGCCAGTCAAAGCCCACGCGTGCCGCGCGCTTTTGCAACTTCACCGCTCGCAAAAGCGCCGGCATTCCAAGGGCGACATCATCGAGTACACCTTGCGCGCCTTTGGTTGCACGCTCGCGTGCTTTGGCGATTTCCCAGTCACGCTTCTGGTCGTCCGCTGTTTTATCGCGTGTCTCAGAGCCGAAGACATGGGGGTGACGGTCGACCATCTTGGCGGTGACACGGCGCGCGATGCTGTTGACGTCAAAATGCCCGGCCTCGGCCCCCATCTGGCCGTGGTAGACGACCTGCAATAGAAGATCGCCCAATTCGCCTTCCAACTCGGGCCAGTCTTTGCGGTCGATGGCGTCGGAAACCTCGTATGCTTCTTCAATGGTATAAGGCGCGATCGTCGCGAAATCCTGTTCTATATCCCACGGACAGCCCGCTTCGGGATCTCGCAAGCGACGCATGACCTCGATCAGGCGGGGCAAACCGTCGGCGGTCTCAAAGATCGGATCGCGTTCGTTGGTCATTGCTTCGTGGCCCTGCTTTTGAAACCCTTTCTCGACTTGTTACACAAACTCGAAGAAAGTCCACATGCCTGTCATCAATCGTTTTGCAGGGTATGCCGACGACATGAAGGAATGGCGGCATTGGCTGCATCTTAACCCCGAGCTTGGCTTGGAGCTGCCCAAGACGGCGGCCTATGTGGCCGCGCGGTTGCGGTCGTTTGGGGTGGATGAGCTGCAGGAAGGTATTGCCCAGACCGGGATGGTGGCGATCATCAGCGGGCAGGGCGCGGGGCCAACGATTTGCCTGCGCGCGGACATGGATGCGCCGCCAAGCACTGAAGCGACGGGCGCGGCGCATGCCAGCGAAACGCCTAGATATATGCATGGATGCGGCCACGACGGGCATACGACGATGCGTCTTGGGACGGCGAGGCATTTGGCCGAGACGCGGCGTTTCAGGGGGCGCGTGGCGCTGATTTACCAGCCGACGGAAGAGCTTGGCGGCGGCGACTTGTTGATGGCTGCAGCTGGGATCATGAAGCAATTCGATATCTCGCAAGTATTCGCGCTTCACAACGGGCCGAACATGGGGGGTGGCACATTCGCAATCAATTCCGGGCCGATGTTGGCTGGCGCGGATCAGTTCAAAATCATCTTTGAACGTCCTGGCGGCCATCCTGCACGGCCCGATCTGACGAGGGATGCGCTGTTGGTGGTGGTAGATACAGTTCAGGCGTTGCAAACAGTGGCTGCGCGCGATCGACCGGGGTACGAGCCCTTTGCATTGACTGTCAGTCAGGTGTGCGCGCGCAAAG
>NZ_JBVCWP010000216.1:0-6561 GCF_057460485.1 Boseongicola sp. | reverse complement strand
GGGCGATCATTTGTCTATAATATTCCTGTGCTAGAGCTGATTGGCGGACGTCTGCCCGCGACACTTGAGCTGGTTCTGATCTCGGTCATTTCGGCCACATTTTTGGGAGTTAGCCTAGGCATCTATGCAGGTTACCGGCCCGACAGCTGGATTTCCAAGACGATCATGGCGGTATCTGTGCTTGGGTTTTCGGTGCCATCTTTCTGGGTGGGACTGATCCTGATTCTGTTTTTTGCGGTTAATCTTGGCTGGTTGCCTGCAGGTGGACGGGGCGAGACAGTGGAGATCTGGGGAGTCCGCTGGTCCTTTCCAACATTGAACGGCCTGTCCCATATCGTGTTGCCAGCCGTCAACTTGGCGCTATTCAAACTGGCAATGATGATCCGTTTGGCGCGCGCTGGGACGCGGGAGATCATGCTGACCGATACAATCAAATTCGCCCGCGCCGCAGGCCTGTCAGAAGGCACCATCCTGCGCCGCCACTTGCTGAAACTCATCTCCATTCCGATCATCACGGTCTTCGGGCTTGAGCTGGGATCGACGCTTGCCTTTGCTGTTGTGACTGAGACGATCTTTTCATGGCCCGGTGTTGGCAAGCTGATCATCGACAGTATCGGTGTGCTGGATCGGCCTGTCATGGTTGCCTATCTGATCCTGGTTGCCTTTCTATTTGTGACTATCAATTTCGTGATTGATCTAATCTTTGCGCTGATCGATCCACGCGTGCGGCATGGGGCATCGGCATGAGCGCTGAAAGCACCCCACTGCGCCGTTTCTGGGCGGAGTATCGCGAAAACAAGATCGCCGTTGTGGCTTTGGTCGTCGTGGTCGCGCTGATCTTGCTCGCGCTGTTCGCGTCAGTCGTTTCGCCTCAGAACCCCTATGATCTGGCGAACCTATCGTTGATGGACAGCCGCAGACCGCCGGGATTTGTGGGGTCGGGCGGGTATACGCATATCTTGGGCACCGATCCACAGGGACGAGACCTACTGTCGGCGATCTTTTATGGGCTTCGGATCTCCATTCAGATTGGGCTGGCCGCTGGCTTGGTTTCGCTCACTATTGGTACAGCGCTGGGGATCACGGCGGCCTATGTCGGCGGTCGGATTGAAGCACTGATCATGCGGTTGGTCGACTTGCAGCTTTCCTTCCCGGCGATCTTGCTGGCGCTGGTGATCGTCGCACTTCTGGGGCAGGGCAAGACGCAGCTAATTGGGGCGCTGGTCGCCGCGCAATATGCCTACTTCGCGCGCACCGCCTACGGTGCTGCCAAGGCTGAGCGTGGCAAGGACTATATAGAGGCCGCCCTTGCCACTCCGCTCAGCGGACGGTTGGTAGTGCTGAGACATCTGCTGCCTAATTGCACCCCACCGTTGATCGTGGTGGCGACAGTGCAGATCGCTAATTCGATTTCTCTTGAAGCCACACTGAGCTTCTTGGGGCTTGGCCTGCCGGTCACCGAACCCTCGCTCGGCATGTTAATCGCGAACGGATTCCCGTACATGATGAGCGGGCGCTACTGGATCTCGGTCTACCCCGGCGTCGCCCTAATTATACTGATCGTGGCGATTAATATCGTAGGTGATCAGGTGCGCGATCAATTCAATCCAAGGCTGCGCAAATGACCGATCCTGTCCTGAGCGTTGAAAACCTGAGCACCCATTTTTTTACGCGTGCAGGCGTGGTGAAGGCGGTGGATGGCGTATCCTTTGATTTGGCCAAGGGCGAGATCATGGGACTGGTGGGCGAAAGCGGATCGGGCAAGACGGTCACTGGCTTTTCCCTTCTGGGGCTGGTTGATGCACCGGGACGCATCGTTGCGGGCTCCATTAAACTCAACGGGACTGAGCTGACGACCTTGTCGGAAAAGGCCCTGCGCGCCCGCCGGGGCCGAGAGATTTCGATGATTTTTCAGGACCCGATTGCGACGCTGAACCCAATGCTGACCATCGGCCAGCAGATGAGACTTGCGATTGACGCACACGAGCGCCTGAGCGCCCGTGCAGCCGAAGCGCGTGCGGCGGACTTGCTGACCCAAGTGGGAATCCCGTCAGCCTCTGCGCGGCTGCGGGCCTATCCACATGAGTTTTCCGGCGGCATGCGGCAGCGCGTGGCAATTGCTATTGCCCTCTTGCACCATCCAGCTGTCATCGTGGCTGATGAGCCGACGACGGCGCTGGATGTTTCCATTCAGGCGCAGATTCTGTTCCAGATGCGCGACCTTGCCCGCGAAACCGGCACCGCGCTGATATGGATCAGTCACGATCTGGCCGTGGTCTCCAGTCTCGCCAGTAAGCTAGCGGTGATGTACGCGGGACGGATCGTCGAACAGGGTCCGACCGCCAAGCTGCTGCGTGATCCGCGCCATCCATATACTGCCGGTCTGATCGGCTCGCTCCCCGCGACGGCGAAACCCGGTGTGCCGCTGACCCAAATCCCCGGCACCACGCCGTCTCTGTTGTCTCTGCCGCGCGGCTGCCCCTTCGCGCCGCGCTGTGATCGTTCGACCAAAAGATGTGGAACAGACCCGGAGATGACCCTGCAAGATGGCCGCGGCTGGCGTTGCTTTCATCCAGTGGGACAAGACACCGAGGTTCCTGCATGAGCGCGTTCTTGACCGTCGACAATGTCAGCCGCCTGTTCGGTCCCAATCTGAGCACAGGCGAAAAGATAGCCGCCAAGTTGGGTGCCAAGGTTGAGACCCGCTCGGTCCGCGCGGTATCGGATGTTACCCTGTCGGTCCACAAGGGAGAAACCTTGGGGTTGGTCGGCGAGTCTGGTTGCGGCAAGTCTACACTTGGGCGCGTGATTGCGGGCATTCTGCCGCCGACCTCCGGGACGGTGGCCATCGACGGCGCGCCAGTGATGGAGAACGGCTCCAAGATCACGACCCGCGTGCAAACTGTTTTTCAAGACCCTTTTGCCAGCCTCGATCCGCGCATGAAGGTAGGCGATACCGTCGCCGAAGGCCCTATCGCCCATGGCCTGACGAACAAGTCGGAAGCCGGCAGATATGTCAGCAAATGGTTCGAACGTGTGGGGCTGGACCCCGTGTGGGTCGACCGCTATCCGCACCAGTTCTCAGGTGGTCAGCGTCAGCGGATCGCGATTGCCCGCGCACTTGCGATGCAGCCTGATGTGCTGATCTGCGATGAGCCTGTGGCCTCGCTGGACGTGTCGATTCAGGCGCAGATCATCAACCTGTTTCTGGAGCTCACCCGTGATCTGAAACTGACATCCGTTTTCATTAGCCATGATTTGAGCGTGGTGCAGCATGTCAGCGATCGCGTGGCGGTCATGTATCTGGGACGGATCGTTGAATTGGGGCCGGTGGCACAGGTATTCGGCACGCCTGCCCATCCATATACTGCGGCCCTGTTCGGCAGTGTGCCCAAGCTGGTGCTAGATGCGGAGGAGCTGGTCTATTTCGACACCATCGAAGGTGAAGTCCCTTCGCCGCTAGCGCCACCTACAGGGTGCTATTTTCACCCGCGTTGTCCCCTTTCTAGCGAGATTTGTAGCGTGACGCAGCCCCTCATACAGCCTGTGTCAGACCTGAGAGCCGTGGCCTGTCACCATTTCAAGTCGCAGCTTGCGGATAATGTTAGCCACTGAATATTCTCACTTAAAATGACTAGGCCCGCCCGACGCTCAATAACGTTGGTCATCGGATGCTTCGATAATGCATAAAGCCGGCACTTTCTTGTGCGCAATCAGTCGAAGTGGCGCACCATTGAGCTGGCGGCGCGAAAGATCTCGATTAGGAGATCGATCACCTTGTCGTCGAGCAGGAGCGCGTCCGGCAAGTCTTTGCGGCATCCCAGGCCGACCATTTTCAAATAGGGTGCCGCTGGATCGCTACTTACAAAGCCGTCCGGCACTGCACCCAACGCTTTTCGTGTGACCACACCGTCTGGGAAAGCCTTCTTGAACTCAGGATCAGCCAACAGGTCTTTCAGGCCCTCCGGATCATCAACCAGACGCTTCCGTAACCGCGCGAGTGCCGCCTTAGAGGGTTGGAAAAGCGCGGCGCCTGCGTGGCAACTTCCTGGCTCGATATGGAGGTAGTATCCGAAGTCTTCTGCGGGATGACCGGCATTGGCAAAAATATCCACGCCCGAGCGGTATAGAGCACGTCCGATGCGGTCCCGCGGCTCTTGAAAAAACTTGGTATAGCTTTGCTTTGGTTTGATCCCCGCCTCGGCCAGGAAAGGGTCAAAGCGATCAGCATAATCGTGCAGTGTCATAGCGATGCCGGTGAAATTACGCAGAGCGGCGTCGCGCTCATCACGGTGCTCGTCCATCCAGGATTTGCGGTTGTTCACTGCGAGATCTGCAAGGAACCTAAATGTTTCTGGCTCTACCATTGGCGCAACTCCTGTTTCGCAGCGACCGCGAGGCTTGCATGCGTTCCTATAACATCTTTGTAGGGTTGATTTAGAACATCGGCCATGGGGGCACTGTCAGACGATACTCATCTACTAGCGTTTGGACGAGGAATATCAGCCTCTTTCGCGTCACGCTGTTTGATGCTTATCAAGCAAACAAAGAAATTACGTCCGAGCGCAAACGCTCAGGGTGGCAGCAGAACGAGCGGATCCGTTTAGTCTGACGTTGCCGACTTTGGTGCGGCGGATGGACAGCGTTCCTGCAATCCGGCGATATCAGCTGGCGTTCTTAATCAGAACCGACCCTGAACCCGGCGCACCACGAACATGGTTAAAGCAAGCGACACAACCAGCGCCGCGGAGACCAGTGTTCCGATCACGGCGACCGATGGCAGCAGAGGAGAGTAGTTCGTGGCGGTCTTGGTGAACAGCCACACTGGAAGCGGGGTGTCCGGTCCCGAAGTGTAGATCGACAGGGGCAGATTTGACCAGGACAGAAGGAACGCGAACAGTCCCCCTGAAAAGATGCCGGGCCATAGGGCGGGCAGCGAGCTCTCTCTCACGACTTGCCAGCTGTTCGCGCCCAGATCGCGAGCGGCTTCTTTCTGTGCGGGATCGTAGCCGAAGAAGCGGATCGAGATGCCAAGAGTGACGATGGGAACGATCCAAACCAGATGTGCGAAGATCGCCGTTTTCCAGCTGGGCGAGAACCCGGCCGCGTTCAACGACAACAAAAGCGACTATATCCTGCGAAACCTCGGCATTCAGCAGTTGCTCCTTTCGGGAGTTCTGACCGATCAATACGTCGAAAGCGTCATTTGGGACGCCTGTGCGACGTTCTCGGAGGCCCGGCAAGCGGCGTCGCTTAATGCGATTAAAGGCTATTGCCGGCAGATTACTACGGACGAACTGATTGCAGAGTTGGATTGATCGGATCTTGTAGCAGGAACTCTGCTTGAGACGGGCAGGGCGGCGACTTATGCCCGGCACTGGTTTGTTTGCAAATCCAAGGGGAAGGGGCCGACGCGCCGACAAGAACGGTTTAAAAATACCCGAATAAATACAGCGATTTCTGTCCGTCCACGACGCCAACTACAACCAATTCAATTTACAGCGCCATCTAATCTTTCACCGAACTCTTCGTCAAACCCGCGCCAAAGCATTCGCTGAATGGTGTAAGATTGTGGCAGCCTAATCTCAGATCGCGGCGTCCTAATTGGTTCATCTGGGTTAACGTGACAAAGCACCTCGGTGCGGCATACAGGGCAGCTTCACTGTCATTGCAGAAACCATTTTTCACAATTTACTCGGTTGCAAAGGAGAGCTGGGTTTTAACCGCACGGCTACGATCCCCCGCAATCTCGAATGCCTCCACGGCGTCCTCCAGCGGAAACGTCCCGGTGATCATCGGGCTGAGATCAATGGCGCGATTGCCGATAAGGTCCACGGCGGCAGCAAATTCACTGTGAAAGCGATGAGAGCCGAGAAAGCTGATCTCTTTACCGACCAGAATGTTGATGGGAACCGCCACATCACCTGTCACACCAACCTGAATGACCGTGCCTTGGGGATGGACGACGTTGATCGCGCTTTGGATCGCGGGTGCCGCGGCGGAGCATTCAAAAGCGACGTCGAAACGGCCCTTGTCGGTTGAATAAACCTCAAGTCCGGACGGGTTGACTGCGATGTTGATGACCCGCGTTGCTCCCATCTGCTGGGCAACTTTCAAAGGAGTATCCTGCAAGTCTGTGACAACGACCTCACTTGCTCGGGCTTCAACTGCAAGGGCGGCACATAGAACGCCGATCGGTCCGGCTCCGGTGACCAGAACACGACGGCCCCGAAGGTCGGGTGCGCGGTTTCTGGCGTGCAGGCAGACGGCAAGCGGCTCGGCACAGGCCGCCTCTGCCATTGTGACGCTGTCCTTGACCGGAACGCACTGCGCGGCGCCCACCACCATCTGATCGCGAAATGCGCCTTGTTCATGGGGAAACCGCAAAGCGGACCCAAAAAACCGCATGTTCAGGCGGTGCTGGAACAAGCCGGTTGAGCAGAATTTGCAGTCGCCGCATGGATGGCTTGGGTTAAGGGCAACCCGATCACCGGGTTTGAGACTGGTGACGTTGGGGCCAATGTCGCACACGGTTCCGGCGACTTCATGACCGAGAACAAT
>NZ_JBVCWP010000215.1:0-6566 GCF_057460485.1 Boseongicola sp. | reverse complement strand
TTGTTTGTTTAGGTTGGTTAAGACAACGTCGGCCATGGTTATCCTTTCATTCCGCCAGCGCCAAAGCCGCGGGTCAGGTAACTTTGGAGGAAGGCGAATGCGATGATCAGTGGCACGCTCATCATCACCGATGCGGCCATCAGAAGTGACCACTCAATGTTGAAAGATGAAATCAGCATATTCATCACGCCAGTTGTAAGCGGGCGCGCATTGTCAGAATTCACCAAAACAAGCGCATAGAGATATTCGTTCCAAGACAGGATAAAGGTGAACAGCGCCGTTGAGATTATTCCAGGAAGCAGCTGTGGAAGGATGATGTCACGAAAAGCTCCCATCCGCGATGCCCCGTCGACCAACGCAGCACTTTCTAGATCCTCCGGAATGCCCTGCATGAAAGATCGCAGAAGCCACAAGGCATAGGGCAGGGCGAATGTCGTATAGGCGATGACGAGCGAAAAGATCGTGTTGGACATGCCAAGCTGCACGATCATCAGATAGAGCGGAAGGATGAGAACGACCGACGGGAGGAGGTAGGTGAACAGGACCAGAAAAGCCAAGCTTTCGCGACCACGATATTTGAAGCGCACCAGACTGTAAGCGCCGATTGTCGCGATCACGATAACGATCGCGGTCGTCGAGACGGACAGGATCACCGAGTTCCTGAAGTAGGTCATGAACTTCGTGTCGAACAACAACTTCGCATAATGTTCAAACGTCCAGACTTCCGGTAGAAAAGTAGGAGGGCGCCGGAATAGTTCTGGCTGCGGCTTGACCGAGGTGACAACCATCCAAAAAAGTGGAAAGGCGACCATCAGCACAATCGACCATGCGAAAATATTGAACGCTATACGGCGTGCCATCAGTTCTCCTCTGACCGCGTCTTGCGGATGTAAAGCAGCATGAAAACAAGCATGATAAGCATCATAAGGACTGCATAAGCCGAGGCCATTCCCATCTGGTTGAGCTTGAAGGCTTCCTTGTAGACCAGAAGCGGAAGCGTCTGAGTTGACGTCACGGGACCGCCGCCGGTCAGCAGGAAGATTAGATCGAATTCTTTGAAGTCCCAGATCGCGCGCAACATGATAATGACCACCAGCACTTCGCGCAGTTGCGGAAGGGTAATGTCAAAAAACCTGCTAATCGGTCCAGCGCCGTCGATCCTGGCAGCCTCGTAGAGGTGGTCGGGTATCGTCTGAAGTCGTGCCAGAACCGCAATAACCACAAACGGAAAATATTTCCACGCACCTACTAGAATGACCGAAATCATCGCATTCGGCATCGTGCCCAAGTAGTCGATAGGAAAGTCGATGAGACCTGCTGTCATCAGCAGATGATTCACGATGCCATAGAGGTCGTTGAAAAGCCATTTCCAGACCAGAACCGCGACGACCGTCGAGACAAAGTAGGGAAACAGGATCAGAGATCTTGCCAGACTCCGGAACCAGATGTTTTGGTGAAGTACTAAAGCCATCCCGACCCCGAACAGAATTTGCAGCGTGAGCGTGCCAACGGTCCAGATCAGGTTCGTCCGCAAGGCTACCCAAAATTCGCCCTTGCTCAGAAGCGTTCGATAGTTCTCCAGCCCAACCCATTCGCCTTCAAGCGTGGGGGTGAATATTTCAAACAGGGAAAGGTAGATCGCCGAAACAAGAGGATAAACGATCACTGCGCAGAAAACGATGACCGTTGGCGCGATCAGCATGATACCAAGAATGGAATACTGCCGTTCCAGAACGGATTGCTTAGGTCTTCTCATAGCGCGGATCCCGTAGGTGCTTGGCCTGCATCGGAGTGCCAGAACTGGTTGGTTGAACGCGCCATCATTGGTGTGACAAAAGCAATTTTGCGTTTTCCGAAAGAACGCGCTTGAGTGACGTCTCGGACAATTTCTGCTCCAAAAACCAGTCAACGTACGGCTTGAGCGGGCAGAACGGATAGGCAGTTCCGAACAAAATTCTCTCAGACAGAAAGCCATTCGCTGCGGCCAGGTATTCTGCGGTTCCGGGAAGGCCGCGCAAATACATGTCAGGACACAGATAAAGGTTCTCTCGCCGAAAGGCGACGCCGAGAATTTCCTGAACGAATGGCCAACCTCCGTGAGAACACACGACTTTTAAAGAGGGGAAATCGGCCAGCATTCGGTCAATCGCCACAGGGTCGTTGTAGGACAAATCAGGTCCGGCGCCGCCGCCAGCCATGATCACAACCGGTAGCCCGGCATCCTCGCATTTTGCGTATATGGGATAAAGTCGCCGGTCATCCGCGCGCATTGGAACGGCCGATACTCCAGGTTCCAGATTGACCGCCTTTAGACCAAGTTTCAGAATTTCGTCGATCATCGCGAACGCAGTTTTCCGATCACTGCTGTCCGCAGACCCGATGCCAACAAACCGATCAGGATGATCCGTGACGATCTGCGCCACATCAGCATTGGGAATTGCGCCGAGTGTAGCGGTGGTCCGCCCCACGACCACCCCCGTGGTTATCTTCGCTTCATCCATCTCGGTGAACAAAAGGTCCATCGATTGCAGATCCGCTGATACGACGAGGGGCCAGCCAAGTTTTTGGGTATAGCGCTTCCGGTTTTCGGCCACTGAATAGATCTTAGACATGAGAAAGCCTCCGGTGGGAGGCCTCAGTCGGAAGTCTATGATCTCCATGGTGGAACCCGCCTTTCCAGACAAATTGGGCGCCGCAATAGGGGGCTAAATAGCCTACTCATTGCGGCGCCCGAGGAGCGATTAGCCCTTCATTACTTCTTCGATGATTTTCGCTGTTTCGCCGATCACGACATCAGGATTCTCGTCGTTCAGAACAACACGCTGGACCATGTCGGAGATGGCCATCGTACCCTCGACGTCTCCAGCACGATCGTTCGACATGTGGGCCTTTGACTCGTAGCCAAGGTTATGGCCCTCAGCCGCTGCCGATGCCATCAGATCAACTTCGGTCGCGTATTTCTTAATGATCGGGTCGTCTTGATAGATCGGATTGCTGTTGATCGACTTCAGAACCGGAAGAAGGTGGCCCGGTGCAGCAAGCAACTGCTTGATATGGCCTTCAGGTTCAAACAAATGCGTAGCGAACAACTTGGCTGCCTCGATCTTCTTCGACTGCGCAGGGATGAAGACGCTTGGGAACGCGTTGAATGTCCATGGCTTTACATCAGGCGAAATCGTTGGGTAACGGACGCACGTAATGCTGTCCGCGATGCTTGGATTTTGGGCATTTACGTTGCCGAGAACCCGGCCAGTGTAGATGCCTGTGGCCGTTGCTCCGCTAACAAAAGCTGTGATTGCTTCACCCCAGCTGTAGTTCGTAGCTCCCGGAGGGCAGAGTTCCCGCATGGATCTATAAAACTCAAGCGCGTCGCGCGTTTCCTGGCTGTCGATAGCGACTTGCAGGTCCGGCGTGAACACCGTCGCACCGGCCTGGTGCATAACGCCGACAAAAATTCGCGTGGTCATCGAATTGCGGCCATAGGGGAGAACCGCCCCGTAAATTCCATTTTTCTGCATGTCTTGGCAGGCCGCGCGAAACTCGTCCCAAGTTTCCGGGGACTTATCAACGCCGGCCTCTTCCATGAGGTCCGTCCGTAGCCACAGCATGTTGGCCGCCACGTTGCCAATTCCAGTGGCGACATAGTTCCCGTCAGCGGCTTTGTAGACGTCGTTTGCGCCGTCATAAAAGTCTGCCGGGCCGACGGCCTCGATCACGTCATTCATCGGCGCAACAAGGCCGTTGGAATAGTAGGTGTGGATAGAGAATGATGGCAGGTGTGTAACGATATCCGGCACTTCGCCTGACGCGAACGCAGCCGCAAGCTGTGCGGCATAACCTTCATCGGAGGTGGTCTCGAAGACAACCTTGATGCCAGGATTGGCGGCTTCGAACGCCGCAATCTGAAAGTTGTAAGCCTCAAGCTGCAGGGGCGCGCTTTGAGGCGACCACCAGCGCAAAGTGGTTTCTTGTGCAGATGCGCGGAATGGCACCGCGGCTAAAGCTGTTGTAGCCGCCATGCCTTTCAAGGCACCGCGTCTTGTAAGTCCATTACGGCCATTCGCTGAGTGTGTCATAATCTGGTCTCCCTGGCTTTTTGATTGTTCGCATAGCGCACTATTGTTCGATTTAACAACGGGAGGTACAAGTCGTGCAACAGTTATTTCGTAGCCCACCTGCAATACACGTCGGTATCGCGCTGTGGGCCGCTGGCAGGGCACAATAATTTGTGGTGTGAGCCAGGCACCTAACGTGGTCGAGGGTCGCATGGCTGAGAAGACAAAAAAATCTGAAAGTCAGGAGCTGCGCGCGCCGGCCAAGCTTGTCGGACGGACTGATCTGACGACAGCAGCTCCGAAGCGGAGCGATAAAAGCGAACATGGGAGTCTCAATCCGCGAGACTACGTAAGTTCACTTGCCCGTGGCTTGGAAGTCCTTTGCGCCTTCAACCGCACGCGTCGCAAGATGACGCTTTCTGAGGTCGCCGCAGAGACGGGCAATACCCGGGCCGGGGCACGTCGCATCCTTCTCACGCTTGTTCGCGAGGGCTACGCGGTGGCCGATGGCAAGCTATTCGATCTCACTCCGCAGGTTTTGGAACTGGGGTTTTCGGTTCTGTCCTCGAAAGGTGTCTGGGATATCGCGCGCCCGTTCATCGACCATCTGTCGGACGAAATCCAAGAATCTGTGTCCGCCGCTGTCCTGGACAAATTCGACGTCGTTTACGTTACCGGTGCTCAGTATCATCGTGTGATAAGCGTCGGCATCATCGTTGGTGGCCGGTTTCCCGCGGCCCAGACCGCGACCGGACGGGTGCTTCTTTCAGCCCAGCCAGAAGAGGCCTGGACAAGAATGATCCAGAGTGTCCCGCTTGACGCAATGACGGACCGGACAGTCACCGATCCTGTGGAGTTTCGACGTATTCTGGAAAATGTCCGGGACCAAGGCTGGTGTCTGGTGGATCAGGAACTTGAAGTTGGCCTCACCTCGATTGCGGTTCCTGTCTACAAAAGCACTGGTGAGGTTGTCGGCGCGATCAACGTGGGCGTCCCGAGCATGAGAATGACGCCTAAGGTCATGGTTGAAATCATCCTGCCAAAACTACAGGAGACTGTGGCCAATATCTCCCGAGCCCTCAGGCGCTAAACGTCCCAAAAATGCACAGGATCAAAAGGGAGACCAGGGATTGCCATTGTTGCCCCGACAAAATCAGGGAAGCGGCCGACAATCGACACGCCGTCGGCTGTCGTAGTCCTTCCGGTCCGTGGCGCCGCCGGAGCGTGTCTGCGCAGGATACTCTCGAACGGCTCCAACACCCGTTAGCGAGCGACCGCTTTTCGTAATATTTCCGGCAAAACGCGCAGCACACGACGCAGGATGAATATCGAACCCTGCTGATCGGCAAACGCGCCATAGGTCAGGGGACCGACAATGAAGAGAGCTTGATTGGCGTGTCCCTTCGCATCGATCGCATTGCCGCAGATATCGACATCGAAGCCGGATCCGGTCGGATGGTGTGCCGCAAACCCGCGAGCGATTAGGGCGTGCAAGAACGGGTTGTTTGTCTGCCCGAGCCGATCTTCCAACCCGGTGCAATTTACAGAGATGTCAAAGGTTCTAGTAGTAACGTCCCTTTTTGCACGTTCACGCAGGGAGACGTTGAGACGAGAGGCGTTCGGTTTTGCGTCAAGGATCGTGGCGGACAAAAAGCTGACTTGGCCGCGGGCTTGGGCTGCTTCGATGCGACTCTCGATCTGTGGTGGCAAGCGAAAGCGGTGGACGTCGTACCAGGTTTTGCCATGGCGTAAGAAGCGCATCTTTTCGGCCATAGGCAAGGTGTGCCAGTGATCGGAAATCAGCTCACTGAGCTTTTCCATGGTAGGCACCCACGACTCGCCACGGTCTGCCCTTATGTGTGCCTCGCGGCGTAATTCCTGAAGAATTCTTGAAGGCGGCTTAACGGTCAAATCTGGCCCGATGAATTGCGCGTGTTTTTCTGCGTCCGGGACGCTGTCGCGCACATAGGAATTGGCATTGAGGGGGGGACGTCTTCGCGGTCTTTTTCCCCGCCGAGACAGCAGCGTGATAGGCCCTGTATGACCATATTTCAAAAGGCTCGCGGTAACATCCGACGCTGTCTGAGCCATTCCCAAAATGAGCACGTCAGCTGACTTCGGTATCCGGCGCAACCGGTCCGTGTTCCAAGGATCAGGGAGAAAGGCTGATCCATTCTTAGGGAGAGCGGAAAGCACTGGTGGGATATTTGCCAGACCCGGCGTGGCGGCCACTGCCAGAACCCGTGCGGAAACGATGTCACCACCCTCCAGCGCAATTTGAAAAAGGGAGCCTTTTTTGACGACGTCGATGGCCCGGTCGACGATATGGACGATGTCAGACCCCGACGGGTTTTGTGCCACGTGTTTGCGTACTTCTGCGTTCAGATATGTGCCGAAATCGTACCGTCTCGGAAAATGGTAGCCAGAGCTGTCGCAGGCCTCTGGGTCCTGCTTATCCAGCGCCTGCGCCATATACCAGTCATGGAAATGCGATAGGCAATCGGGATATAT
>NZ_JBVCWP010000214.1:0-6622 GCF_057460485.1 Boseongicola sp. | reverse complement strand
GTCACCTCAAGGGCAGGCAGTCCGCCTGCGACCAGGGCCGTCGCCAACGCGGCGGCCAATGCTGCGTCTTCGACAACAAGGACCGGTACGACTGGGGCAAGTTGGCAAATCTCGGCGGCCTGAATACTACTTTCTTCGGGGGTCATATTTTATCTCCGTCTTTCAAGGATTGCCCGCGTTTAGGCGCAATTCTGTCGATGTCATAGGCGTTCGCTTAAACGACCGTGCCAGCGCCATCGGCGGCCAGCCCGCAACGGTCCCGGAAGGCCGTGAATAGCTCGCGCCCCAAGCCTTCCTGATTGTCAGAAAGGTCAGGTACAACCGGTGTGCGGCTTTCAAAGCCGTCCGCGAGGCAATCCAGTGTTCCCGAAACCGCATCGACCCGCACAAGGTCGCCGTCTTGCAGCTTGGCAATGGGGCCGCCATGTGCGCCTTCGGGCGACAGGTGGATAGCGGACGGCACCTTGCCACTTGCTCCGGACATGCGGCCATCGGTCACCAACGCAACCTTCAATCCCCGGGACAGCAGAACTGACAGGATTGGTGTCAGCGAGTGCAATTCGGGCATGCCATTTGCTTTTGGGCCTTGAAAACGGACCACAACCACGGTGTCGCCGGTGAATTCCCCGGCCTTGAAGGCCGCTTTCACGGCATCCTGCGTTTCAAAGATGCGGGCAGGGGCCTCGATCACCTGGTTCTCCGACGCGACGGCAGACACTTTCATGACTGAGCGGCCGAGATTGCCTTTAAGTTCGCGCAGTCCGCCGCTTGGCTTGAAGGGGTCGCCTGCGGGTCGAACGATCTTATCGTTGAGGCTTTCCTTCGGGCCTTCAACCCACGTCAAAGCACCGTCTCTTAGGGTTGGCTCGGTCGCATAAAGCCCAAGCCCATCTCCGGCAATTGTGCTTGTGTCTGGATGCAGCAGTCCGGCCCCAAGGAGTTCACCGATCAGGTAGGCGAGACCGCCCGCTGCATGGAAATGGTTCACGTCAGCAAGGCCATTTGGATAGACTTTCGCCATCTGCGGTGTGGCAGCAGAAAGATCGTTGAAGTCTTCAATATCAAGAATCACACCCGCAGCGCGTGCCATCGCGGGCAGGTGGATAACAAGGTTTGTCGACCCTCCCGTGGCCATCAGTCCTACGATCCCGTTCACAAAGGCCCTCTCATCGAGAATAGCTGAAACAGGTCGATAATCGTTCCCCTGTGCGGTGATTGCTGCGGCGCGCCGGGTAGCCTCGACGGTCAAAGCGTCCCGCAAAGGAGTTCCGGGATTGACGAAACTTGAGCCCGGCAGATGAAGCCCCATGAATTCCATCAGCATCTGGTTCGAATTCGCAGTTCCATAGAACGTGCAGGTGCCTGGGCCGTGGTACGAGGCCATCTCGGCTTCCATCAGCTTGTCGCGACCCACTTCTCCGGCTGCGAATTGCTGGCGAACTTTGGCTTTTTCGTCGTTTGGGAGGCCTGAGATCATCGGTCCTGCGGGGACAAAGACGGCAGGGATATGTCCAAAGGTGGCGGCAGCAATGATCAGCCCTGGAACGATCTTATCGCAGACGCCGAGATACATGGCAGAATCAAAGGTGTTGTGGCTTAAAGCCACGCCCGCCGCCAAAGCAATCACATCGCGCGAGAAAAGGCTCAATTCCATCCCGGTCTGCCCCTGTGTAACCCCATCGCACATTGCGGGCACGCCTCCGGCAACCTGTGCCGTCGCGCCAACCAAACGAGCGGCCTCTTTGATCTGATCGGGATAGTCTTTGAACGGCTGGTGCGCTGACAGCATGTCGTTATATGCGGTCACAATCCCAATATTGGGCGCGCAATCATCCACTAACGCCGCCTTGTCGTCGCCCATGGCCGCAAAGGCGTGGGCTTGATTTCCACAAGTGAGGTGGCCACGTTTTACGCCATCGTCTTGCGCACGCGCGATTTTGTCGAGGTAGCCTCCGCGCGCGCGTCCGGATCGCGCAATGATCCGCTCGGTGACGCGATGCACCGTATTGTTCAAACCCATATCGGAGCCTCCTAAAGACAAGTCTGCAGCCTCATAGCACTCTTTGTTACCGCTAACAACGCAAAGTGGTGCGATCAGTTCGCCGCTATGTTGCGTCCGCATAACGGGTTTGTCGAAACGTGGCTTTTGGCGCCCGGACTTGAGGCCTAGGTGACTGTCGACAGCAAAATGAGGAATTCCCAATGTCTTACCAATCTAAATATGGCGAAATTGATCTGATGGCAGTCGAAATAGAAGCCCGCCGCTTGCGTGCCAATTGGGTACGTTCGTTACTGGCAGGTCGCAAAGCGCGCTGATCTCTTTCGGTCCGGGTCCGTTCCCGTTAAAGGGGGCGGCATGAATATTGATCACCCCATCATCCGCCTGAAGCCCAAAACCGATGCGCGTCGTCTGAGACGCGGGTTTCCTTGGGTATACGACAATGAATTGGTCACAGATCGGCGCACGCGCGCGCTTGTCCCCGGTAGCCTCGCGCGGCTGGAAGACGCCGACCGCAATCCGATTGCGACGGTTGCAGTTAACCCAAATTCAAAAATATTTGGGCGTGTCTTAGATGCAGACCCAGGTGCCGAAATTGATCGCGCGTGGATGGCCAAGCGAATTGGGCGCGCCCTTAAGACGCGCAATGCGCTCTTCGATGCGCCGTATTATCGTCTGATCCATGCGGAAGCTGATGGCATGCCGGGTGTCATCGTCGACCGCTTTGGTGACGCTGCTGTCATCCAGCCCAACGCGGCTTGGGCTGACGTGCGACTTGAGGAACTGGCGGATGTTCTGGCAGAGGTCACGGGCGTCACGGCGATCGTCAAAAGTGGCACTGGACGGGCGCGGGGACTTGAAGGATTGGACGATGCGTCCGGATTGATCCGTGGAACTCTTTCCGAGTTGATTGCCGTGCCAATGAATGGCGCGATTTATATGGCAGATTTACTTAGCGGACAGAAAACCGGGTTGTACTACGACCAACGTCCGACCCATGCATTTGTCGCCCGACTCGCGCGCGATACCGACGTCTTGGATGTCTTTTCGCATGTCGGTGGATTTGCGCTTGCCGCCTTGGCGTCCGGGGCGACCTCAGCTTTGGCTGTCGATGGTTCGACTGCGGCGCTGACGCTCGCTGGGGCTGGCGCTAAGGCGTCCGGGGTGGCGGATCGGTTCGAAACAAACGCGTCGGATGCTTTTGAGGCGATGACATCACTTTCCGAAGAAGGCCGCTCGTTTGGGACGGTGGTCTGCGACCCGCCCGCCTTTGCGCCCCACAAACAGGCGCGGGATGCAGGTTTGCGAGCCTACGAGAAAGTGGCCCGCTTGGCTGCCGCACTGGTCGCAACCGACGGCACATTGACGCTGTGTTCGTGTTCGCATGCAGCAGAGATTGATCAGTTTCGGGCCGCGTCGTTGCGAGGGATCGGGCGGGCAGGGCGCGCCTGTCAAATCTTGCGTACCGGCTTTGCAGGCCCGGACCACCCCCAGCATCCGCATTTGGCGGAAAGCGGGTATCTCAAAGCGATCACGTTCCGGCTTTTGGGGTGAGAGTTCTTATCGACGCCTGTGTCCTCTATCCCACGGTGTTGCGGGAAATTGTGGTGAAAACAGCTTTTCGGGGTGCCTTTACCCCGCTTTGGTCCCCGCGCATTCTTGAGGAATGGCGGCGCGTGGCGCAAAAACGCGGTGAGGGTGAAATTGCTGGTCTGGAGATTGATGGGATTAATGCACTTTTCCCGGGAGCGATTGTGCAACATTCATTCGAAACAGCGGCGCGATTGTCGTTGCCCGACCCCGATGACATCCATGTGCTGGCCGCTGCAATCGATGGCGCAGCGGATGAGCTTTTGACGATGAACCTAAAAGACTTTCCGACACGCACATTGGCACGCGACGATATCCAGTTGCGGGCGCCTGACACCTTCCTTTTGGAGATATTTCATAGTGATCCCAATATGCTGCGAGGGGTTCTTGAGGAAATCATGAACACGGCAGACAACCATGGAATTGATACGGCCAACCCGCGCGCCCTTTTGAAACGTGCGCGCCTGCCCAGACTTGGCAAAGCCGTCTATACGTCCTGACCGGGCGATAGCCAACGGGCTTCATTTGCCTCAATTGCGGCAATGCGCTCGGCGGTCTTGGGGTGGCTCATCAGCCAGACAGGTGCCGCGGCACCGTTTGCGCCAGTCAGCGTTTCCAGCTTTTTGAACAAGGACTTCTGCGGCGCGGTTCCAATCCCGGACTTTACCAGAAGAGCTGACGCATAAGCGTCAGCCTCGTACTCGTCCTTGCGCGAAAGACCAGCAGCCAAGAGTGACATCAGAAAATTCGCAACGAAAGCGCCGACGAACGGGATGTACCGCGACAGGATCATCGCTAAAGCGGTCCGCAGCGCGTTCTGACCCGAAAAATCAATCATCCGACGCCGTGAATGGCCAAGCGCCACATGTCCAAGCTCATGCGCGATCACGCTGGCCAGTTCCTCGGCGGTGACTTCGCCAGCTTTATACTTGCGGTAAAAGCCGCGTGTCAGAAAAATCCGTCCATCGGGGGCCGCCAATCCGTTCACCGGGTCAATTTCGTAGATGTTCACGCGGATACGTTTCAGATCAAGCGAAGCGGCCATCCGATCCATGAGGCCTTTCAAAACCGGATCCGCCAATTCTGTCGATTGCGAGTCAAGGGTGCGCTTGGTCCGCCAGACAGAAAAGCGATACATTACGAGGCCATACAGAAGGGCAATCAGGATTGGGGTAAACTTGATCATAGTCAATATATGGGGCGGGATACGGCGCGCGGCAATGACCGACCCTTTAGCCTAATCGCCGCATCCCTCGCATTAGCCCCTCAAGCGTCAAAGGCACCATACGATCTGCTCCGATAATCTCGCGGATCATGGTCGTGGACATGGTGTATTGCCAGTGCGTCTCGGGAACAGGATTGATCCATAAGCTATCGGGCCACTGTTCAAAGGCGCGGCGTAGCCAAGTTTCGCCTGGCTCTTTGTTCCAATGCTCGCTGGCCCCACCCGGAATTGCGATCTCGTAGGGCGACATGGCGGCGTCGCCCACAACAATGCATTTGTAGCCAGCACCGTAGGTATTCAGCACGTCCCACGTCGGGATCTGCGCGTTCCAGCGCCGGGTGTTGGCGCGCCAGACACCTTCGTAGAGACAATTGTGAAAGTAATAGTGTTCGAGGTGTTTGAATTCAGTTCGGGCGGCTGAGAACAGTTCCTCGACCAACTGCACGTGCGAATCCATAGATCCGCCAACATCAAGAAACAGCAGCACCTTCACTGCATTTCGACGCTCGGGGCGGGTTTTGACGTCGAGGTAGCCGTGTTCTGCGGTGGCGCGAATGGTACCATCAAGGTCCAACTCGTCATGCGCCCCGTCACGGGCCCATTGCCGTAATCTCCGCAGGGCCACTTTGATCGTTCGTGTGCCAATCTCGCGGGTATCGTCGAGGTCTTTGAAATCCCGCTTGTCCCAGACTTTGACGGCGCGTTGGTGGCGCGAGGCATCTTGCCCAATGCGAACACCCTCGGGGTTATACCCATAAGCCCCGAAGGGAGACGTTCCTGCCGTGCCGACCCATTTGGATCCACCTTGGTGGCGACCTTCTTGTTCTTTCAGGCGTTCTCGTAGGGTCTCCATCAGCTTGTCAAAGCCGCCCAAAGCTTCGATTTCGGCTTTTTCCTCTGCGCTCAAATGCTTTTCAGCCATCTTGCGTAGCCACTCTTCGGGCAGATCAAGCGCTTCGACGACGGCCTCAATCGGGATGATCTCAATCCCCTTGAAGCTTTCGGCAAAGGCCCGATCGTAGCGGTCAAGGTGCGCTTCGCTTTTCACCATGATGGTGCGGCCCAGATAGTAAAAGGCATCGACATCATAGGTCGCAAGGCCTGCGTCCAAGGCCTCGAGAAACCCAAGGAATTCCCGGAGCGTCACCGGCACGCCCGCGCGTCTCAGCGCATCAAAGAAGGGCAGAAACATCAGGTGATGATGCGTTCGATTACGATCGAAGCAACAACTCCGAGCAACATGAAGGCAATGCCGAAGCCTGCGCCGTATTGCGCCATATCAAGTCGATTTCCCTTTCGTTTTCGCGCGGCAGAGATGCCTAGAAGGAACCCAAGCACGGCGAAGGCAAAGATGATCATGAGGAGCTGTCCTGTCTGGTGCGCGGGCTAATGGCGCGAATTTCTGAAACGCGGGCGCGAATATCGGCTTCCGTGCCAAAGCCATAGCGCGCCCAACCAAGCGCGTCGATCTGTGCCGCGGCGGCTTGCGTCGGTCGGTCAAGCAGCGTCAAGGCTTCGGCTTTGATCAGCAATAAAAGCGAAAGCAGGGCCGCGTGTTCGGATTGCTTGACCGCATCGAGGTTGCGATTAACCAATCCAAGCGCCACATCGGCGCGGTCTGCTGACAATTGAAAGGCGGCTATTTGCATCGCGACGTGGGCTTCATGGATCGCGGTATCGGGTCGGTTTTGATATATCCGGCCCGCCGCAAGGAATGATCCCAGCGCTTGGTCCGGGTTGCTCGCGAGCAACAGCCGGCCCAGCACATAATGTGCGTAGGCAAGTCGGGTGTCCGTTGATCCGAACCC
>NZ_JBVCWP010000213.1:0-6636 GCF_057460485.1 Boseongicola sp. | reverse complement strand
GCGCTTTTCGAACAATTCAGCCGCCTTCTCGTGGATCACACAGCCAAGCTCTGTCGCGGGGTCCTGCGGGTCACCAAACTTGATCCTTTTCGCTTTCGCCAACACCAGTGGAACAAACTTTTCCGCCACGCTTTCCTGCACAAGGATGCGCTTCACAGCGGTACAGCGCTGACCAGAATTGCCGGTCGCCCCTGCGACAGCAATCGTCGCCGCTTTGTCGAGATCTGCGTCGCTCAGGTCATTGAGAATGATCAGCGGATCGTTTCCGCCAAGTTCCAGCGCCGTGCGTTTGTAACCCGCTTTGGCAGCGATCATTTTGCCCACGGGTACGCCGCCGGTAAACGTGACGATGTCGATGTGTTCGTTCGTTATCATCTCGTCGCCGATATCGGCGGGCATGCCCGTGACGATCTGAAACATCTCGGGGGGCAATCCGGCCTCATAGAGAATGTCCGCCAGCGCGATGGCTGTGAGTGGCGTCAGATCGGTCGGCTTACATACCATGCAATTATTGGTCGCAATTGATGGCGCGATCTTGTGGCTGACCATGTTCAGCGGATGGTTGAAAGGTGTTATCGCAGAGATGGCCCGTACCGGCTCGCGCTTGGTGAAAATCTTGCGCTCTTTGCCATTATGCGTCAGGTCGCATGAAAATATCTCGCCGTCGTCCATCATCGATTGACCGGCAGCAAATTGGTATACGTCCTGCGCCCGTTTGGTCTCGTAAATCGCGTGTTGGTGGCAGATACCCAATTCCAATGTTAGCCATTTGGCAAGAAACTCGCGTTTTTCACCAATCAATTCAGATGCCCGGTTCAGGATCTGACTGCGCTCGTAACGCGACAGCTTCGGCGTGTAGTTCGCGGCGATCTCAAATGCTTTCGCGGCGTGTTGCGCAGTGCCCGCGGGCACTGTGCCGATCACTTCGTTTGTATAAGGGTATCTCACCTCAATCACGTTGTCGGTAAAGATCACTTCACCGCCAATGCGCATGCCCTCAGCGCGAAAGTCTTTATCGTGGGTGTTCATGCGGAGACCTCTTCAAGGGCGGCGGCTTTTGTTGCATAATAAAAGGCATCGAAATTCCGCAAAACGGGCGCGTTCGGCAGATCGATCACCCGATTCACGATGAAGGGCACCTCCTGCTCCGTCAATCCGCCGTGGCTGCGAAGCGGCTCCTTCAGGGCCGCCAGATCGTGGCGGTGGGCGCTGGTGCCGATGGTCATGTTCTCGGTCGATACCATGGTCAAATCCCCGATGCGGTCGGCAGGAAGCTCGTAAGCCGCAACAGCCTCAGCTTTCGTGAGAACTTCAAGCATTTCAGGCAAAGCCTTCAATCGCGCAACGATATCACCCACATCCGCACCATCGGGCAAGTAACAGGTCGCGAACGACCCAAGCGCGCCATGGTGCACCACGTAAGGGTCGGTGATCGGCAAGATAACGCGGGCGGCCGCCTGGCCGAGCCAGGCATCCATCACATCCTGCATATAGATCACTGCCGGATCGCCATTCGCGTCATGCTTTGGCTTCATGCCATGATCTGCCGTAACCACAATGGCCGCGCCCATGGCGTCCAGCTCGCCCAGATAGCGGTCAAACATTGCGTAGAAATCCAGGGCCCCCTGATCGTGCGGCGCAAACTTGTGCTGCACATAATCCGTCGTCGACAGATACATCACATCTGGCGCCCACTCCTTCAAAAGCTTCACGCCCGCTGCAAAAACAAACTCGGACAACTCAGCAGAATAGACCTCAGGCACCGGCATCCCCAGCCACTCGGACGCATCATCAATCCCATGTTCGGCCTTCGTCGTCTCGCCCGACCGTTCAGATGAAAAGGCGATCGCGCGATCCTCGTCAAACTTCAGACCCGAGCCTAAGAGCGCCCGCAACTTGTCCTTGGCTGTGACCATCGCAACCCGCGCGCCTGCCTCATAGAATTTCGAAAACAACGTCGGCGCACGCAAAAACCGAACGTCATTCATCATGACCTCTTCGCCCGTATCGGGGTCGAACAGAAAGTTCCCGCAAATGCCGTGCACCGCCGGGGGCCGACCTGTCGCAATAGACAGGTTGTTTGGATTGGTGAACGAGGGGATCACTGAATGCGCCAACCTGTCAGTGCCAGTCTCGCGCATGCGCTTGAGGACCGGCATCAGGCCTTTGGCAATCGCGACCTCCAGATACTCCGGTTCGCAACCGTCCAGACAGATGGCAATCGCGCAGGTTTTTGGGGCGGCATACGTGCGGTCGTTGGCAACCACGGGGGATTTCACAGGCATATCAGTTCAGTTCCTTCAGGCAGCGAGTTTCTTGCGTTCTTCCAATGCGGCAGCAGGCGGCGCGGCGCTTACCACGCCCATCTCCGCCAATGCCTTGCGCGCAGCGTCAACTACACGCGTCATAATGTGGCTGTCCATCTGTCCGATGCAGCCGATCCGGAAACTATCCACGACAGTTAGCTTGCCAGGGTAAATGATAAAGCCTTGCGCTTTCATCGCTTCATAAAAGTGCGTGAAATCAAACGCCGCATCCGAGGGGCAGAAGAACGTCACGATGATCGGGCTCTGCCAGCGATCCTCCAGCAACGTCTCGAACCCAAGGCCTCGCATGCCCGACACCACTGTGTCCCTGTTCAGCGCATAGCGCGCGCCGCGCGCCTCCACGCCGCCTTCTTCGCGGTGCTGCGCAAGGGCCTCCATAAAGGCCGCAACCACATGGGTGGGAGGCGTAAAACGCCACTGCCCGGTTTTTTCCATCGTCGCCCACTGCGCATGAACATCCAGCGACAACGAGTGCGAATTGCCCTTGGAGGCCTCGATTTCGGCCTTTTCTGCAATGATAAACCCAAAACCCGGCGCACCTTCGATGCATTTGTTGGCCGACGACACGAACGCCACGCAGCCAAGCTCGGCTGGGTGAAGGGGCACCGCTCCAAATGCTGACATGGAATCGATCAGCAACTTACGACCGGCTGCGCGCGTGGCTGCGGCAATTTCCTCGATCGGGTTCAAAATCCCGCTAGAGGTCTCACAATGGGTCGCCATCACATGGGTAATTGCGGGATCTTCGGCCAAAACCGCGGCCACTTCGCTCCCTCTGGGCGGCAGATAATCCCCTTTATCAATCACGATATAATCGCGGCCGAGATACTTTAGCGTTTCCGCTGCGCGCAGTCCGTATGCGCCATTGGCCAGTACCAGCACCCTCCCGTCCTTCGGCACGAAACTGCCCAGCATCGCTTCGACCGCGTAAGAGCCCGATCCCTGTATAGGAACGCAATCGTAGGCCTCGGCGCCCGGGCCAATCAAGGCCAGCAGCTGGTCACGCAGACTGCGCGTCATCGCACGAAAATCGCCATCCCAACTTCCCCAGTCCCTCAGCATCGCGCGCTTCGTGCGTTCGGACGTCGTCAGAGGGCCGGGCGTCAGCAAAAAGGGCTCGCGCATTTTCGGATCGGGAATGCGATCGTTTGGCATTGTCTCGGCCTCACAGGTCATGTCGCTGTTCTGTTTGCCCAGAAATCGGCCATATGTAAAATCTCTGTTTTGTATCCTTCCATAAGATAAATCTATACAATTCACCCTTTCCAAACTACCTATGTTGGATCAATGCGTCCCAAAGCGCCTGTGAAAAGACAAGGACTACACCGATGCGCTACACGCAATTACGCGCCTTTCATAACGTCGCCCTGCACGTCGGCTTCTCGCGCGCCGCCGCCGCCCTCAATCAGTCGCAGCCTTCGCTCAGTGATCAGGTGCGCAAGCTCGAACAGGCCCACGACGTCCTTCTGTTTCACCGCGAGGCGCGCCAGATCCGTCTCACCGAGGTCGGTCACGAATTATTCCGCTACACTAAGCAATTCTTCGAAATGGAAGGTCAGATCGGCGAATACCTTAACCAGTCGCGCGCCGAGGTGACGGGAACACTCCGCATCATCGCCGATTCCGCGCTGCATGTGGCGGGCATCGTTAGTCGCTTCCGCAAAGCCAACCCCGGCGTTTTCGTGTCGCTTCACACAGGCAACACCGAAGACATCCTGCGTCGTTTGCGCAACTACGAAGCCGAGGTCGGTGTCGTCGCCAATTTGGTGGCCGCCCCGGATCTTGAAACGCTCGATCTCGGCAACACGCCCATCGTCGCAATCGCGGCGCGCGGGACTTGGCCCAAGTCCAGAAAATCTCTCACTCTCGCGGAATTCGCCGCCGCACCACTGGTCTCTCGCGAGGCAGGATCGCGCACGCGGGCCGCCGTCGAACAAGCCGCCGCGCGGGCTGGCCTCGCGTTCAAGCCCGTGATCGAAGTCGAAGGCCGTGAAGCCATGCGCGAGATCGTCGCCTCGGGTGCAGGCATCGGGTACGTCTCGGCGGCGGAATTCGGTCAGGACGCACGCGTCATATCTCTGCCTATTCTCGACAATGATCTGAAGATGTCAGAGATGTTGATCACCCTGACCGCACGGCAAGACGTGCCGGTCATCCGCGCCTTTCTGCGCACACTCAACCAGTAGTATAGGGGTGCGGCACCGATCTATCGTAAAAAGCTATAGCTCGATACGAATCTAAAATTTTACAGATGGCTGGCATAGGCGATGATCGGACAGGAGGGCGCGTAAGCGTCTGGCATGAACCTGAGGGGGACCATAGTGCCTGCGCGGCCCAATGTTCTGTTCATCGTAATCGACCAGTTGCGCGCCGATTGCGTTTTCGGCGCCCTCTCCCAATATATTGAGCTGCCGCACCTACGCGCGCTTGCCGATGATGCCGTGCGCTTTGACTGTCATCACAGCGTCACGTCGCCCTGCGGTCCCTCGCGGGTGTCTTTGCTCACCGGGCAATACGCGATGAACCACCGTGCCGTGCGAAACGGCACGCCGGTGCGCGCCGACACGCCCAATCTGGCGACTGTTGTTAAAGACGCGGGGATCAGGCCGCTTCTTTATGGCTACACCGATCACGCTATTGATCCGCGCGGCCTCGAGCCTGTCGATCCAAGGCTGCAAAGTTACGAAGAACTTGCGCCGGGCTTTGAAGAAATTGTGCGGATGCGTCTGGAAACCGACGTCACCGCCTGGGAAGACGACTTGCGGGCGAAAGGCTACGACGTTCCCAGCTATCCCGACACCTATCGCCCTGCCGGCGACACCCCCGATGCGCCCGCGTTTTATGCCGCCGAAGACAGCGATACCGCCTTTCTGACAGACAAAGTGCTGGAAGATCTGCCCAATCGCGCCCCCGGCTGGTGCGCCTTCGTCACCTACATCCGCCCGCACCAGCCGCTTGTCGCGCCCGCGCCTTACAACACGATGTACGCGCCGGCGGACATGCCGCCGCCGCGCGCCTTCGCGCTGGGCGAGACACTGCACCCTTTCGTGCCCGTCTCGGCCGCTCGTAACCCGATCTCGGGCATGGTCGTGGGCTTCCCGGACTTAGAGCCGACGCCTGGCACCATCGCGCAGATGCGCGCGCTTTATTTCGGCCTCGCCACCGAGGTCGACACCCATATCGGCCGCCTCATAGACTGGCTGAAAGACAGCGGACAATACGAAGACACGCTGATCGTTGTCACCGCCGATCACGGCGAGACGCTTGGCGATTTCGGTCTCTGGGGCAAGGTCAACTATTTTGACGCCTCCCACCACGTTCCGCTTCTTTTCCGGGCGCCTGGCGGCGCGCGTGGCCACGTTGTTCAGGCTCCGACCGAATCAATCGACGTGACCCCGACGATTCTTGACCACCTTGGGATCGATATCCCCCATTCGATGGACGGACACAGCCTCGCGCCTTTCCTTATGGGCGACACGCCAAGTCACTGGCGCAGACACAGTTATTCCGAAATCGACTTCGGAAACCCGATCCAACCGTCCGGCTTTCAAACCAACCTTGGAATTGACCTCGACGCCTGCAATCTGGCTATTCTGCGCACCGCTGACTTCAAGCTGGTCCAGTTCGCATCCGACCTCCCAGCGCTTCTTTTTGACATGAATGTCGAAGGAGAAGCCAAAAATTTAGCCGAAGATCCGGAAAAGACGCGGATTCTTCTTGATTTGTCGCGTCAGATGCTTTGCCATCGGATGCGAAACCCCGATGGTACGTTTTCGAGGACGATGGTGTCATCGCGCGGGCTTGAAGTGGGTGCTGCTTGATCTGCCTTGCTGAATTCCGTCGGGAAATGCCCAAAGACGTCATGCATTTGTCATGCCCATCGGGCAAAGACAGCCCGTTACGTCGATCCGGTGTGGCAGGTGAAATGGGGAAGAGGGGGACAATCTTTTCTTCTTGCTGATGCGCGCGGGAGCGTGCGCGCTGGCAGAAGTTCGCCAGGCATCTGTCTGGCGAAATATAAAGCGAGAACAGGTGGTGTCAGACCAATTCGAACCAGTCTCAGTTTGCCCCAGAATGCGTGAACTTATGCCGAACAAAGCTGGCGCTACTCGGATAGATCAGCGGTTCGGCCAAGCTTGAAATTGTCTCTGTTGTAGAAAGTGAGCTCTTGGTTGAAATGGTTGCAGACGGAGGCATGAATGGCGGCGAATTTCTGCAAACTTCGCATGCTCCGGAACCGCTGCATGGCTCGCTCTCGTCGTCGAAGCGTCCCCTTTTCACGGTTTGCAAGCAAACCACTGTCAGCCAG
>NZ_JBVCWP010000212.1:0-6673 GCF_057460485.1 Boseongicola sp. | reverse complement strand
GCGGATGTGATTTCCGAGATTTGACAGGTTGATCAAGATCAAGTCATACATTTTGGTCTTTGCATATAACGTCTCCAGGCCTTTTAGGGAGAAGAAAATGCTTGGTAAAAACGTTGGGAATTTTGACCGATATTTGCGGATCGCCGTAGGTGCAGCCCTTCTGATTGCGTTCTTTGCGCTGCCCGATTTGGGGCTTCGGTGGCTTTTGCTTATCGGGATCGTGCCACTGGTCACCGGTCTTTTGGGCAGTTGCCCCGCCTATTCGATCTTTGGGGTTTCAACCTGCGGCATGAAATAACGCGCGCGCTGTTTTAGCTGTGCGGCGCGTCCTGCTTTTCCGGAAACAGGCGGCCAAAGGTCGGCATGATAAAACGCGTAACCACCGGAATAAGTCCGAGGCCAAGTCCGAGGCCTATCACCCCATCAATAAATGCGGTGACGGCCCACTCCACAAAGCCCGTAGCCATGGAAACCGAGGCTGCGACGGCGCCAGCGATGTCGTGGATCGTATCGAAGGGCCCGTGCCATCCCAGTGCTTCAAGGCCGTGGACTATGATACTGCCGCCGACCCAAAGCATCGCCGCGGTGCCGATCACCGAGATCACCGTCATGATCGTGGGCATAGATTTCACCAACCAGCGGCCAAAGGCGCGGGTCGCGCTTAGGCGGCCGATCTGCGTCAGTTTCAGCCCTGCATCGTCCATTTTCACCAGCAAAGCGACCGCGCCATAAACAAGCGTGGTGATGCCGATGGCAACAATCGCAAGAACAACGGCGGAGGTGATCCACTCGTCGCTTTCGATTGCCGCAAGCGAGATGGTCATGATCTCGGCAGACAGAATGAAGTCAGTTTTAATCGCGCCTGCGACGCGCTGCTCTTCCAGATGTACGGCGTCGAGGGTTTCGGCTTCTTCGGCGTGGGATTTGTCGTGCGGATGAAACACGTGCCAGATTTTCTCGGCCCCTTCAAAGCAAAGATAGCAGCCCCCGAGCATTAAAAGCGGTGTCAGCAGCCAGGGCAGGAACGCGTTCAGCAACAGGGCTGCGGGCAAAAGGATGACGAGTTTATTGAAGAACGACGCCCGCGCGATTTTCCAGATGATCGGCAATTCACGCGCCGCCGGAAGACCGGTGACGTATTTCGGCGTGACGGCCGCGTCGTCAATGACAACGCCCGCGGCCTTTGCGCCGGCTTTTGCGGCATCGTCGATCACGGTGGCGCCAACTTTGGCACCAACCTTAGCCGCTTGCGCTGCCAGATCATCGACCTGCGCGGCCGCCAGTTTTGCGATAGCCGCAACATCGTCCAAAAGCGCCAGTAGTCCGCTCATGCTTTGCCTTTCTGCCCGTTGATCCGGTCCTGATTGCTGACATAGCGTGACCAGACCCTCAACCCAAGTCGGCTTCGTGGGATTGAAAGAAACCTGTCTAAAAGATTAGATTGTCCCGCTAGCAATCGGACTATTTCAGAAAAGAAAAATTTGCCAAAAAAACGGCATATCCTCAAAAGGACAGTGATTTGGAGCGGTTAAGTCAGTCGCCAACGGACCCGACGTTCGTTCAGGACCCCTATCCGTTCTATGGGGTAGCCCGCGCGCTTGGGGATTTCGTGTTCTGGGAGGAGTACGGGATGCCCATGGCGACCACCCATGAGGCGGTAAGTCAGGTCCTGAAATCACGCAAGATGGGCCGCGAAATCCCCGCTGACAGGCGCAAACCTGTGCGCCCGGGCCTGGAGTTGTTTTACGCGGTTGAAGACCATTCGATGCTGGAATTAGAGCCGCCCAGCCACACGCGTCTGCGTGGATTGGTGTTGCGCGCGTTCACGCGTCAGCGAATTTTGGGCATGGCATCTGAAATATCCATGATTGCGGATGATTTGATCAGCGCTTTCCCCGAAGGCCGCTTCGATCTTCTGGACACCTTCGCAAGGCACCTTCCGGTGATTGTGATCTCGCGGCTTTTGGGCGTGCCAGACACCATGGCGCCGCAGGTATTGGCGTGGTCCAATGACATGGTCGCGATGTATCAATCCCGACGCACAGAAGCGATCGAAGATCAGGCAGCGCGGGCGGCGGGCGAATTTGCAGACTTTATGCGCGGGTACGTCGAAGAACGCCGCACAAGCCCCGGCCCTGATTTGATCTCGGAATTAATCGCAGCGGAAGAAGATGGCGAAAAACTCTCGTCTGACGAGTTGATCACCACCTGTATTTTGCTGCTGAACGCTGGCCATGAAGCGACGGTGCACAGCATTGGAAATGCGGTGCGCCAACTGGCCGGTCATGCGCGGGTCCATGAGGCGATGCAGCCCGAACGCATTGAATACGCGGTGGAAGAATGTCTGCGATTTGATCCGCCCCTGCATATGTTTACCCGGCATGTTTACGAGCCAGTCGAGATTATGGGGACACGGTTCGAGCCTGGCGACGAGGTTGGGTGTCTTTTGGGCTCCGCCTGCCACGACGATGCGATCTGGCCGGACGGCGACCGCTTCGATCCGTTCCGCGATATCGTTAAGAACACCGCTTTTGGCGCGGGCATTCATTTCTGCGTCGGCGCGCCTTTGGCCCGCCTGGAGCTTCAGATCGCCCTGCCCGCACTATTTTTGCGCTGCCCGGACTTGCGGATTGTCGAACCACCTCAGGTCGCGAACCTATACCATTTCCGCGGGCTTGAGCGGTTGATGGTAGAATGCACCTGTCGCTGACCGATCAGATCGGTAGCATCGTTGTGGATTTAATCTCTTCCATCGAAAGCAGGGCAGTGACGTTGTAGATCTGCACTTCTGAAATCAGCGCCTGATAGAAGTCGTCGTAGGCGCGGGCGTTCCGCACGCGCACTTTCAATATATAGTCGATGTCACCGGCAAGCCGGTGCGCTTCCATCACTTCGGGGCGTTCGTTCAATGCCTTAAGAAACTTGGCCTGCCAGCCGGCTTCATGTGCCGAGGTGCGGATCAGGACAAAGAAACAAGCCTCGAACCCCAGCGCTTCGGCATCCAGCAGCACGGTTTGCTGACCAATGACGCCCGCCTCGCGCATTTTTCGAATCCGATTCCAGACAGGCGTCTTTGACGACCCCACCTTTTTGGCAATCTCGTCCAGCGATTGCGCCGCGTCCGCCTGAAGCGTGCCGAGGATTTTCCGATCTAGGTCGTCGAGCTGCGCGGCCATCCCGTTTCCTTCCTGAATACAGAACGCATGTTTCTGATCGCTCATCGGTATAAACAAATATCCCTTTCAACAAGCATATACTCGTCTATTTTGGGAATTTATTCTATATACGACTTAAGAAATACCGGAGTCGTTCTGATATGAAGCATTTTCCTATCTTCCTCGCTGTGGAAGGCCGCCGCATCGTTGTGTCGGGCGGCGGTGAGGCTGCCTTGGCAAAGCTGCGGCTTTTGCTGAAGACTGAAGCCCGCATCACTGTCGTAGCTGAGGCGCCGATTGCAGATGTAGAGGCGCTGGCTTCCAAGGGTCGGTTAACACTTATTAAGCGCGCGTTAGAACCTGGTGATGCGATGTGTGCTTCGCTGTTTTATGCCGCCAACGATGATGACGGCGAAGACGCGCGCGCAACAAAGCTTGCTCAGGCAGACGGCGCCTTGACCAATTGGGTCGACAATCTGGGCCAAAGCCAGTTCATCACTCCGGCCATTGTCGACCGTGATCCGGTCACCATTGCAATCGGCACCGAAGGCGCAGCCCCGGTATTGGCGCGCTCGATCAAGGCGGATTTGGAGGCACGTTTGCCACGGGCCCTGGGGATATTGGCACACGTTGGAAAAACGTTTCGCAGGGCGGCTGAGGCCTTGCCCATGGGGCGCAAACGCCGTGCGTTCTGGTCCGAATTCTATGACCGTGCCGGTCCAAAAGCCTTTGATGAAGGCGGGGCGGATGGGTTGAATAAATCCTTGGAAGGCCTCCTGAAAAAACACCTTTGTGCGAAAGCCGAAGACGGCCACGTATCCTTTGTCGGAGCGGGCCCCGGCGATCCTGAGCTGTTGACGATCAAGGCGCGCCGCGCACTTCACGAAGCGGACGTGGTGATCCACGACCGTTTAGTGACGCCAGAAGTTCTGGAATTGGCGCGCCGTGAGGCGGTGATCATTGATGCCGGAAAAGAAGGATTTGGGCCGTCGATGAAGCAGACTGAGATTGACGCGTTGATTGTGGAACACGCAAGCAACGGCGCCCATGTCGTACGTTTGAAGGCTGGAGATCCGACAGTGTTTGGTCGGCTTGACGAAGAGATTGACGCAGTGAATGGCGCGGGCATCGCTTTTTCGATTGTTCCGGGCATCACTTCGGCGTCGGCAGCGGTTGCGTCGATCGGACAGAGCCTAACGAAACGCGATCGCAACGCCTCGGTAAGATTTGTGACCGGCCACGACATGAAAGGCTACGCTGAACACGATTGGCGCGCGCTGGCCGCACCCGGTCAGGTTGCCGCCATCTACATGGGCAAGAAAGCCTCCCGATTTATTCAGGGACGCCTGATGATGCATGGGGCGCCGGCGGACACACCGGTCACCGTTATCGAAAACGCATCACGGCCGGATCAGCGTGTATTGAAATGCCGTCTTGCCTCGCTTCCCGACGACATTTCCGCCGCCGAAATGACTGGCCCTGCCCTAATTTTGTATGGCCTTCTACCGCGTGCTGCGCTGGCCTTAGCCCACGAACTGAAAGAGGAGATCGCGCTATGAGCCGCCGCCCATTCACCTCGAAAGTTGTGACAGCAAACGACCTAATCGACGGCGACGCTGTATGGTTAGCGGCCACAGATGACTGGACACGCGACATGAGCCAAGCCGAATTGTTCGACGACGAAGCCGTGGCGCAAGACCGGTTGTTGTTCGCAATGTCTCAGGCAGAGGTCGTCGTGGGCGCTTATCTGGCTGATGCAAAGGCCACCAACAAGGGTCCCGCCCCGGTGCATTTTCGCGAAACGTTCCGCACACGCGGGCCGTCGAACTACCCCCATGGCAAACAAGTCGGAGCCTGAAAACCATGTATACATACAGTGATTTCGACAAAAGTTTCGTGCGCGAACGGGTCGCGCAATTCCGCGCGCAGGTCGATCGGCGGGTTGATGGATCTCTTACAGAAGACGAGTTCAAGCCGTTAAGATTGATGAACGGTCTCTATCTTCAACTGCATGCCTATATGCTGCGGGTCGCGATCCCATACGGAACCTTGAACGCGCATCAAATGCGGCAGTTGGCCTATCTGGCGGAGCGCTGGGACAAGGGCTACGGCCATTTTACGACGCGGCAGAACATTCAGTATAACTGGCCGAAACTAAAGGATGTTCCGGACATGCTCGACGCCTTGGCAGACGTCGGCATGCACGCGATCCAAACCTCGGGCAATACAATCCGGAATGTGACGGCGGACCATTTTGCTGGCGCCGCGGCGGATGAAATCGAAGATCCACGACCCGTGGCTGAGCTTTTGCGGCAATGGTCGACCGATCACCCGGAATTCCAGTTTTTACCCCGAAAATTCAAGATAGCCGTCACCGGATCGCCGAATGATCGCGCTGTAACCAAGGCCCATGACATCGGGCTTCGGATGGTGCAGAACGACGCGGGCGAACCCGGCTTCGAGGTGATCGTAGGCGGTGGTTTGGGACGCACGCCGATGATCGGTAAAGTCATCCGGGCGTTCCTTCCGAAAGCGGATTTGCTGCCCTATTGCGAGGCGATTGTCAGCGTCTACAACCTGCTTGGGCGGCGCGACAACAAGTATAAGGCGCGCATCAAGATCACCGTGGCCGAGAACGGATTGGAGAAAATTCGTGATCTGGTCGATGCGCGTTTCGAAGAGTTACGTCTTGAATTCAACGGCTTCGACCAGGAGCTTCTTGCTGAAATAGAAGCGCAATTTGCGCCGCCAGTCTTCCGCGACGGGCCAGTTGATGCCTTTGACGCCTACCGCGCGGCGAACCCTGCATTTCGGGCCTGGACCGACACAAACCTGTCGGAGCATCGCGCACCGGGCTATGCCATTGTGTCAGTATCAATCAAAAAGCACGGCGCGACGCCCGGGGATGCAAGTGCCGAGCAAATGCGTGTTCTTGCAGACCTGGCCGAGCGTTATGGGCACGATGAATTGAGAATTTCACACGAGCAAAACGTGATCCTTCCGCATGTCCATAAATCTGATCTGCCCGCCGTTTACGAAGGTTTACGCGATGCCGCACTGGCGACCGCGAATATCGGATTGCTCAGCGACATTATCGCATGTCCAGGCATGGATTACTGCGCGCTCGCGACCGCGCGTTCGATCCCGATTGCCCAAGAGATCGCTGAGCGTTTTGACGACCTGAAACTTGAGCATGAGATCGGCGCGCTGAAGATAAAAATCTCGGGCTGCATAAATGCCTGTGGCCATCACCACGTTGGTCACATCGGGATCCTGGGGCTCGATCGGGCCGGGGTGGAAAGTTATCAGATCACGCTTGGCGGCGACGGGACCGAAACGGCAACGATCGGCGAACGCGCGGGCCCCGGCTTTTCAGCGGAAGAGATTGTTCCCGCGATTGAGCGTATGATCGACGCCTATCTTGATATCCGCACGGACGCCGACGAGGCATTTTTGCAGACCTATCGCCGGGTTGGCCTAGTGCCGTTCAAAGCAGCACTTTACCCTGAAAAGGAGGC
>NZ_JBVCWP010000211.1:0-6699 GCF_057460485.1 Boseongicola sp. | reverse complement strand
GACGGCACCGAGCCCGAAGTGACTGATGCTGCAGCCAAGACCAGTGTCTGCTATGCGTCCAATCAGAACTATAGGCTTCCCAACCGCAGGATTTCACTGCGCGTTTCACTTGCCATATTGCGGAGCCAAGCGGCAAATCTTTGCACTTGGGGTCTCTTTGCGGCATCAGGTCGAATCTGCATCCTGTAGGGGTGTGGTGCAGTAAGGTGCTGAGACGCAGGAAATGGATTGACGATCGAACCTTTCTCTAAATCGCTCAGTACCAAGGACAGGCCACATACCAGAAAACCCACGTTCTGCCGCACCGCCTCTAACGCAACCCGAGCATTTGGATAATGAACGCCGCGATCTGGGCCGCTTTCGCGATGGCCGAATTTCTGGAACCACTCAACCCACCCAGGATGATCCAAGTTATCACGCTGTACTTTCAGGTGCAGTAGCGGCATTCCTTCCATCTGTAGGACAGGGTCCCAATCGGCAATGCGGCGCGGGTTGTCGGGACCGGTTACGGGCAAAAAAGCGTCGGTGAACAGTGGCTCACCAGATCCTTCTCCGTAGTCGATCCGTATATCAGGCGCGCCCAATCTCAGAGGAACGTCTCCCGCCCCGTTTATGCAAAACAAGATGTTAGGATGTGCTTCACGGAAGGCGTCAATACGCGGTGCCAACCAAAGCTCAGCCCAATCTGGATCTGCAACTATCTGTATTTCGCTGACGCGTTGAAAATCGAGTGTATCAGTCACCCGCTCCAGCGCGGCAAAGGCTAGCTGCAGATCAGAAAGAGCGTGCTCAAGCTGAGGCGTCGGCTGCAATCCAGATCGCCCCCTCAGCAAGAGATCGGCACCTAGAAAGTCTTCCAACGTCCGGACGCGCTGCCCTACTGCGGCTGGCGTGATGCCAAGCGTGTCCGCCGCAGCTTTTAGTGACCCCTTACGGATAGATAATTCGACTGCTTGGAGCGATTTTAGATGCGTTAAGGTGACCATTAGTAAAGTTTACCTTTATCTTACAAAATTTCAACAGTTATTGATAAGGAAAATCTTTATCAAGCTAAAGAAAATTGAGTTTTGATTTTAGGCGGCGGTCATGCACGGTCATGGAGCGACCTCATTTGGACCAGCAAAAGGAGATAGATGAAATGGACCGCTTTATAATCGAACGTGACATTCCAGGTATCGGCGAGTTTTCCCTGACCGAGCTCTGCGGCGCTGCACGGGCGTCAAATCAGGCACTTGCCGCTATCGGTCCCAGCATCCAGTGGCAGCATTCTTATGTGGCGGCAGGGAAAACGTTCTGTGTCTATCTTGCCGAGAGCGAGGAAGATATCAACAAACATGCAGAGCTGAGCGGCATTCCCGTGTCGAAGATCACGAAGGTTTCTCAGATCATCGATCCCTTGACGGCAAACAACTAAGCATCCAGCATCTTTAAAAGATACCGGCGACGATTTGCTAATGTTCGTCGGTTCTTTTCTTCTGATAGGGCAGACTCTGTACGCCCGGAGACTCCAAACTGATAAATTTGTTTGAGAACGAAGAACGACCGTCTTCTGAAAGTGGCCGTTGGCACGGTCGCAAAGAAGGCTCACTTTGTCCGCAACTCGGTCATTGCCGCATTTTTCGCCAGTGTCTGCTCTGGGTCGAAGCTGCCATTGACGCTGGGCCTGTTGATAGGTCCAGAGCCTAGACTTCCGAATGCCGGAAGCGGGTCGCAGCTGCGACCTTCACCGGTTGTGGAAAGCCAGGGCACGCTTTTATAAGCCCATAGATTGAAGTGCGGCCGATGCCACCAAGGGCTTGTGCGAGCCTGGCTCGCTTCGGCATACCCGTTGCCCCTTTAAAACATCACCCAAGCACCTCGGCCACGGCCGCCGTCAGCTTACCCGCGATTTCATCTGCCTCTGCGTGTGTCAGGCAGAATGGTGGTGCGAAGCCGAGTATATCGCCTTGAGGCATCGCCCGGCTGATGATGCCGCGCGCCATTAGAGCGTTGTTCACCTTTGCGCCGATGGTCTGCCCGGCGTCGAAGAAGGTCCGGCTGTCGCGGTCTTCAACGAATTCTACAGCGCACATTAGGCCTTCGCCTCGAATGTCACCCACATGCGCGTGGTCGCCCAAAGCGTCGCTCAGTGCAGCTTTGAAATAGGCCCCGATTTCGCCGGCATTCTGCACGAGGTTAAGTTCGTCGATCAGCTTAAGGTTCGCAACTCCCGCTGCGGCCCCGATGGGGTGGGCCGAATAGGTCCAGCCATGGCCGATGGGCCCATTTTCATCAGTGCCTTGTTCGAGCACTTTCCACATCTTTTCAGACACGATTGATCCCGAGAGTGGCGCATAGGCTGATGTCAGCCCCTTGGCTATGGTAATGAGGTCTGGCTTGATGCCATAGTGCTCTGACCCGAACATTGTGCCCAAGCGACCAAACCCGGTAACAACCTCATCCGCAATCAAAAGTATGTCGTGCTTGTCCAAAACAGTCTGAACCGCGGGCCAGTAACCTGAGGGCGGCGGGACAAGCCCACCGGTTCCCAAAGCCGGCTCTCCGATAAAGGCCGCGATTGTATCTGCGCCTTCGCGAGCGATCATAGCTTCCAATTCGGCGATGCAATGCGAGACGAAATCCGCCTCCGTCATCGAAAGGTCGGCTCTGCGAAAATAGTAGGGCGCTTCGGTGTGCAGTACTTGGCTGAGCGGCAGGTCGAACTTCTTGTGGAACAGATCCAGCCCGGTAAGCGAGCCGGTCATCAGCCCTGAACCATGATAGCCACGCCAGCGCGAGATAATCTTTTTCTTCGCGGGCCGCCCGAGGATGTTGTTGTAATACCAGACCAGCTTGATGTTGGTCTCATTCGCGTCCGAGCCGGACGTGCCGAAATAGACCTTGGACATATGATCCGGTGCCCGATCCATGATCATCTTGGACAGGGTGATGCTCGCCTCGGTGCCGTGACCTACATACGCATGGTAGTAGGCCAGCGTATGCGCCTGTTCTGCGATAGCCTCTGCGATCTCGGCCCGGCCATAGCCGACATTCACGCAATAAAGCCCAGCGAAGGCGTCGAGAAACCGGTTGCCATCGCGATCCTCTATATGACAGCCCTTACCCCCTGTGATGATCCGCTGTGGGATATTCCCGCGCGCGAATTCCGCAAGATGTGTGGAAGGATGAAAGAAGTTCTCCCGATCCCAATGATCGAGCTGGTCGTTTCTCAGCATGACATCCTCATTTTCTTAGCCCCAATCTCTACAAACATATTTTATTTCCATAAACTCGCGCATTCCTAGCCCCGCGCCTTCGCGCCCGAGCCCGGATTGCTTGGTGCCGCCGAACGGGATCGGGGCACCCGTGACCTTCGTGCGATTGACCGCAACCATTCCAAATTGCAGCGCGCGGCAGACACGGTAGATGCGGCGCGGGTCTTGGCTGTGCACATAGGCGACAAGCCCGTATTCGGTCGCATTGGCGCGCTTGATCACTTCGTCTTCAGTGTCAAACGGTGTGATTGCCGCGACAGGGCCGAACGTCTCTTGCGACATAATCGCCGCATTGTCAGGCACATCGGTCAGAACAGTGGGTTCGTAAAACAACGCGCCAATCGCGTGGCGCTTGCCTCCACATGCAAGTTTCGCACCCTTTGCCAGAGCGTCGGCCACGTGCTCTTCCTGTTTTACCACGGCTCCTTCATTCATCAGAGGACCGATATCCGGATTATCTATGCCTCGTCCGACAGTTAAAGCCTGCGATTTCGCAGTGAATTTGCGGCAGAAGTCCTCGTAAATGGGGCGATCAACATAGATGCGGTTGGCACCCAGGCAGTCCTGACCTGACGTCGCAAACTCGGCTTTGATTGTTTCGCTGACGGCAGCGTCCAGATCGCAACCTTTGAAAACGATAACGGGTGCGTGGCCGCCAAGTTCCATCACCAATTTTTTTACCGTAGCGGCGCTGTCACGGTAGAGAATTCGACCGACTTCTGTTGATCCCGTGAAGGAAAGAGCGCGCACACGGCTGTCTGCGGTCCACGGCGGAACAACTGTCGACGCTTTGCCAGTGACGACATTGAAAACGCCTGCTGGAATGCCGGCACGTTCTGCAAGCTCGGCAAGTGCGGTGGCCGAAAATGGGGTTTCAGACGATGGGTGCGCCACGATCGTACATCCCGCAGCCAACGCCGCCGCTGCCTTGCGCGTCAACATAGCGGTCGGGAAATTCCAAGGCGTGATCAGTGCGACAACACCGATGGGTTCAAGCCACACCTCCACCTCTGCATCGGGCAAATGGCTGGTCACACCCTCAATATTCGGACGCTTGGCCTCTTCGGAATAATATTCCACAAACGCAGCTGCGTAGTCGATCTCTCCGAGTGCTTCAGAGAGCGGTTTGCCCTGTTCGGCGACCATGATCCTGGCAAGGTCTTCCTTGGAGCCCAGCATCAGATCAAACCAGCGGCGCAGGAGTTGTGAGCGGTCCTGCGGCAGCATCGAAGACCGCGTTCGAAATGCGTCCTGAGCAGCATCCACTGCTTTCGCACTGTCCTTGCCATCCAGTTTGGCCACATCTCCTAAGCGGGCGCCGTCCGAGGGGTCTGTCACCGCAAAGGTTGCGCCAGACTCCGCGGCGACCCAGCGACCGTCGATATAGGAAAAGTTTCTGAGCAGCTTCGGATCTGATAGGTCTACGCCCTTGGGGCTTTCGAGCTGAGCGGTGATGGGCATGATGTATCCTGTGATCAACGGGACTCGGCTCGACTTTAGCTTATAGAACACAGACAGTTTTTTTGAATTTCGTGGCTTGGACAGCGGATTTTTCTGTTTTTGCCGCGCGAACGTCTTATTCGCTCTGTTGTCCCAGTAAATGCGCCAGCGCGGGCGCAGCGGACTTCACCTCCTTGGTGACGACATATGTGAAGTAGCGCTTTAACCCGACTTTCGCTTCGAGCAATTCATCAATCATGCGTTGGTAACTGTTGATATCCAGGGTCACAACTTGCATCAAATAGTCGACGCCGCCGCCTATTGCCCAACATCCCGTGACCTCCGGATATTTTTCGATCGCGTTCTCAAAGATGCGAAAGTTCTCCGCGCGATGTGACTCCAGCTCAAGGACAACAAAGATGACGACATGGACAGACAGACGTACAAGATCAATCTCAGCATGATAGCCCTTGATGAGCCCGGCCTTTTCCAGTCGTTTTATCCTCTCCCAGCAAGGTGAGGGCGAGAGGTTAACACGGCGTGCCAACTCGGATTTTGAGATGCGCCCCTCGGATGTGAGGACCTCGAGTATTCGTATGTCACGTGGATCAAGAGCTATCGCCATGACGCAGCTACGCTCCTTGAATTGATCTTGTCAAATGTCAGAATTCTGGCCTATATTGAATCATGGCAATTTGGCCGCCAGATCGAGAAAGCCTTACACGTCCGGTTTATCATTCCCTCGCGCAATGTCTTGTTCGCGCGCTTGAGGCGGGAGAGATCAAGTCTGGAACGAAGTTGCCAACGCATCGGGCACTGGCATTCGAACTTGAGATAAGTGTCCAGACCGTCAGCAGGGCCTATGAGGAATTGGCGCGCCTCGGTGTGATTTCAGGGCATGTCGGCCGAGGCAGCTACGTTCTGTCAAATCCAACTGAAGCGCAGCTGCCGTGGCAGCGCCCTGCGGATCATGAAGACGTAATCGACTTATCAATGTTGGTTCCAGTGTTCGATGAGATCCATGCGAGCCACATCGCTCATTCTCTGAAGGAGATGGGTGAGAATCTTCCATACGATGCAGTATTTTCATTCCGACCGCGTAAGGCGCTGATTGGCCATAGCGCGCATGCGCGCAACTGGCTGGTTAAATGTGGCGTGCAGGTTGATGGGCGAGACGGGATACTTCCGACAAACGGCAACACCTCGGCAATGACCTGCGCTCTCATGACGGCAGCCATGCCCGGTGACGTAGTGGTCGCCGAAGAGATGGGGCACCATACCATGGTTTCTTTAACCTCCATACTCGGCTTGAAGCTCTCAGGTCTGGCGATGGATGCTGAGGGTATCTTGCCTGAAGCCTTTGAACGCGCGTGCGTGAATGGGCCGGTCAAGGTGTTGAGTGTCCTGCCTGCAGGATTGGGCCCAACAGCAGCGGTTATGGGGATGGAGAGGCGAAAAGCGCTTGTTTATATCGCAAGAAAGCATTCTGTTTGGATTATCGAAAATGATGCTTGGGGGCCGCTGCAACCAGACCGTACGCCGCCTATTGTGACGCTGGCGCCAGAGCGAACATTTTACTTTACGGGTATGTCGAAGTGCATACTTCCAGGCCTACGCATTGCCTGGCTGGTAATTCCGCAGTCAAAGGTCCACGCCGCGCGTAGCCGCCACCTCGTGACAAACTGGATGGCAACACCACTGATCGCTGAGATCGCCAGCCGCTGGATTAAAGATGGCACCGCAAACGAGCTATTGGAGTGGCAGAGAACGCAACTGGGGCGACGCAACCAGATTGCCGCCAAGATCCTTCAAGACATTCCCTACAGCGCCTCTCAAAACGGAATGCATGTTTGGTTGCCGTTGCCAGATCGCTGGCGAGAGGACGACTTTGTCGCTCTCGCGCGCCATGACGGAGTGGCAGTCGCGGCAGGTTCGAACTTCGCTGCTGAGGGGTTAAGTATTCCACCTGGCGTTCGCGTCTGCCTTGGTGCGGGAAGCGAAGGTG
>NZ_JBVCWP010000210.1:0-6706 GCF_057460485.1 Boseongicola sp. | reverse complement strand
TATCAGGCCAACCTGACACCGGCCCGCTGGCGTGCCGCGGTCGAGGAACACGAGGCCATCTCAGATGCTCTGTGCAAACGCGACGCCAAGGAGACCGCGGAATTGATGAAGGACCATCTCCTTAAGAAACTGAAATCGATCTCCTCAGAGGCGTGACGGGTCCGGGCTGCGGCAGGCCTCCGGGAATGCTCACAAAAATTGGCTCTTTTGGTTCTTGATGAAACCTGGAATCGCATGTTGGCATGCGTCGAAAACTCCGTTTGCGCAAGGATCGGTTCGATCTGTTACAATCATTTCGGGTTGCGTTTACCGGTCCGGCTGGAGGCGGCTGCATTCGAATCCCTTTGAGCATTTGACCGGCATGCCGCGTACAGAGCTTGATGCTCTCCGCTTATACCCTCCAACCCGCCGCTGTTTGCGCTACGATCGAGTGGCAGAAATTGGCCAAAAGTGCCAATAGCCCCAACAAACATGTATGTTAGCATAGCAGGCCTTCCATCCGTTCGGTTGGCTCCAAACTCACCAGAGGTCTGCTCCGAGGCCAAAACAACGTTGCATGCAGCTTCGCACCGCTTATCCTGATTCCAATGGTACAGATTCGCAGATGGAGGAACGGCTATGAAGATCAGGACATTGGCTTTGGTGCTAACAGTTTGCTCTGCGTCACTGGTTGCCGCGCATGACAGCGCAACCGGTGTGGTCAAGGAACGAATGGAGAAAATGGAGCGTTTCGAGGAACTCATCGAGCGCGTCTTCGCAATGATCCACGGAGAGATGGTCTACGACGCAGGGGCGGTCCGACGCGCGGCCGAGGAAATTCAAGCAGGGTCGGGCCAGCACATGATTGCGCTGTTCCCCGAGGGCTCAAGCGGTTCGCCGAGCGAGGCGAAGGATGAAATCTGGCGCGATTTCGACACTTTCGAAAATCTTGCCTTTTCGCTTGAGCGTTGGTCCGGAGAATTGGCGGCGCAAGCGGACGGGCGACCGCGCGGAACCTTGCCGAAAAAATGGGAAGATGCCGAGATGGGTCCGGCGATGATGCAAGGCGGCGGCATGATGCGAAATGGCGGTCCCGTCTTCGCGGCATGGCATGTCGCCGCAACCTGCAACGCTTGCCACGCGGAATTTCGAGAAGAAGACTGACCCGTTCAACTATTTCGCCGGTTTGTCAGCAGTGCGGACATTCTGCTTTCAAAAAGGAAGATTTCCTCGAACGCTTCTGTCCGATGACTGCTTCGCGCCCAGTGCGAATCCGAGACTGATTACATCCAGGCAAGCGCTATAGACGCAAGCACGAGATACCGGGCGCCTTTTGCAATCGTAACAAGAATTAGAAACGGAACAAGCGGCTCGCGTAGGATCCCGGCCATGATGGTTAAGGGATCGCCTACCACAGGCAACCAACTCCCCAGCAGTGACCAGCGGCCGTAGCGTCGATACCAGCCTTCGGCGCGAGCCAGTTGGCGCTCTGACGCTGGAAACCAGCGGCGGTCGCGCCAGCGCAGAAGAAACCGCCCAAGGCACCAGTTGATCACCGACCCAAGCACATTCCCGACGGTAGCAACAATGAGCAATACCACAACAGAGCTCTTACCGGCTTTGAGAAGGCCGACCAGAACCGCTTCGGACTGCATGGGCAGAATTGTTGCCGCGATCAGTGCCGAGGTAAAGAGACCGATGTAGGCGATCATCGGGCCGGCATTCTATCGGAGAACGGCCACTGCCCGAAGGTGTTGCTAGTTACGTCCATCATAAATAGCTGTGCCAGTTTTCCTGAAATGTGCCGGCGGACCAGACCTTGCACCGTTACAAAGGATGATCTTGATACGTAAGGGATTCTTGGGGGTATTCGCATTGGTAAGTCAATCCTGTGTGACCAAGTCAAATTGCCAATTTCGGCTTCGGAGGAAGTTGGACCACCTGACAAGAACAGACAGAGGGACAAGCGGCCGGGTCCCGGCCCAAGGTCACGCAGGCCTCCGAATGGCGCATCATATCGACTGACAATCGATCGCCGGACAAATAAAACAAACCGGATCGCCGATACGAAAAAGAACGCCACCCTTCGCGAACATGGTGGTCGGTCCGCGTAAAGGAGGCAGTGAAATGCAAGAGACATGATCTACACCATATGAAAGACTACGAGGCAGCACCACAGGATGTTTGACCGCGATGCTACAAATCGGTCCGCTGTAAACGAGCAGAAGGCAATAATGGCAAAGTATGAATTAGGGAACTGTGTGAGGCGCAATGCAGCGATCGCGTTTTTTGTGACGATGAGCTTGGCTTGCGGGCCGGGTGCCATTTTTCAGGGAAGCGCATACGCGCAGGGAATTGGCCACGCGGCAGGTGCAGAGCACATGCATGGCGCGGACGGTACAGGACACGACGAAACGACTATGCCGGGCCTGCGGGGATTGAATGCAACCCCTGAGGAAAGCGCTGAACTGGCTGTCATGTTCCGCAACTTTGAAACGATTACGCGCGAGGTCATGAATATGCCGAATGGTATCCGCTCCGTTACGCGGTCCTCGGACGAAAAGGTGATGGCGACGATGGTGAGCCATGTGATCGGGATGATTGGACGTGTCGAGGCCGGGGATGACCCGAAGATACTAATTCAAAGCCCGACGCTGGACATTTTTTTCGCGCGTGGAGACGATATCCGGTCCGAAGTTGAGATCACGGCAGAGGGTATCGTGGTGGTCCAGACCTCGGACGATCCCGACATTGTCACAGCACTGCAGACCCATGCGGCCGAGGTTTCGGACATGGCGGATCGTGGAATGCAGGCTGTCCACGAGATGATGATGAAACGCGCCGGGAACTGACTGGGTCAGACGAACGGCTCCGCGAAAGGCTCGAACGACCGGTGGGCTAATGCCCGCTTCGTCCGCATAGCCTCCCTTGGCTTGGAGTTGCTGCAAAGGTTCGGTTCAAGCCCAAATGTGTTTTATTGTAATTCCGCTGCGCCGCCCCGGTTTTGCTGACCCTTTTTGCTGCCACGACTGGCAAAACGATGACCGAGGCACCGCGCACGGCCCACCCACACAGGTCGACGACGTCCTGATTCAGCATCCTGATGCTCTCAGAGCGACCGGCTTTGTCTGACAATGCCCCGCGACGCTGTTTGACCGCCCTGCCCGTTAAACCAGGTCGCTTCTGACAACGCCCTTGCTCCTGCTACTTTTGCATTTCCGAAAGCAGGTAGTTGTTCCGACTGAGCTTTTCCGAGAGGTTTTTTGCCAGAAATGAATGGAGCACCGCGGCAAGTCCGCTCTCGTCACGCTCCATCCGGTCGATCACCGCATCCGGCAACGTGTAGATCAGTGACGGCGCGTCCACAATGACGTCAGCGGTTCTCGTCCGTCCCAGATAACGGGCGGCCTCGCCAACCACTGCGCCCGGACGCATCGACCTGACGCGCATGCGTCCGCCATCGGCATGCTGAACCCATACTGAGACACGACCTTTTTCCAGAAAATAAATGTCGCCACTTGTGCTGCCCGACGTGATGAGGACATCGCCTTTCGACATTTCAACCGGCTCCATCAACGCGAAGAGCTCTGCGCCCCTCGGGTGAAAACGTGTCAGCCTGTCAAAGAGATTCGAGACATCGCCCGCTTCCACATCCTGCCCGAATCTCGCCAGCAGACGATCCTCGGCGGCTTCTATAGCCTGGTCCAGATTGTTTTCTTCGCGGAACGGTGAGTCGCCTGAAAAAGAGATCCCCCAAAGTTCCATCAAGTCCCGAACATCCTTCGGCACCGCAGCGAAGCTGACGTTGAATTCGTTCCGCTGAGCAAGATGGCCGAATTTGGCAATCGCCGCGCAGGCGGCAGAATCCATGCCCCTCATATGGGTGAAATCGACAACAAGCGTGTGCAACGCAGGAGATCGTGCGATACGGTTGCGAATTTCCTGCAACAACTGCTCGACAGACCCAAAGAAAAGGTATCCCTGCAATGAAAGAATATGGATGCGCTCACCCTCTTTCGCGAGGACGGCCTCCTTTTCTGCTGCTCTGTCAACCGTGCTGCGCCGCGCTGCCCCGGAGGTCTGGAACCGCACGACGGGCATCCGCGCGTAGGTCATGACAAAGATCAGCAATGCGATAGCGGTTCCGACGGCGATCGCCGCAATGACTCCCACAGACATCGTCGTCAGAAGAATTATCGCAATGATTACCCAGTCGCGCCGCGGCAGTCTGGACCAGGTTTGGACAACCCAGCGGTCCAGCATCGACAGACCCATGAAAAGCACGATGCTTCCCGCCGCGAAGACCGGAACGTGGGTGACGATAGTCGTCGCGAACACGGATCCAATCAAAGTAATCAGGGCCATCGAAAGGCCTGTAATCCGGCCGTTGCCGCCGAGCATATGGGCAAGGGCGGTGTGTCCCAGTCCGATGTAACCGGCACCGCCGCCGAAAGCGCCGATGGCAATGTTTGTGGCACCCGTCAACCTTGCTTCCCGGTCCATGTCCACGTCGGAGCCAACAGAAAGTTCAATAGCACCCGTATTCAGAACGAAACCGATAATATTAATGAGAATTACCGCTGCTATCGTAGTGCTGGTTCCCAAAACTATTGGCCAATGGATATAGGCCAGAAAGCTCAAGTCGGGCAGAGCGACCGCGTTTTCCGAAGCCGTCGTGAGCAGTCCGAGTGCGCGCGCGTCGGCAATTGAATACCCCAAGGCAGTCAGCACGACATAGAAAACAATTGTCGCGATTACGAGCGGGACCGCAACAGCCACCGCGCCAGGCACAAATCGGTGACTTACAAAGAAACTAACGACGAGCATCGCGGCGAAAATCAGGTTCCACGGGATATTTTGCATCGCAATGTCTTGCGCAAGGCCGGTAAGACCGGATGACCCTGTCACCAGCGAAAATCCGGCCAGAACCAGAAGCCAGCCCGAACTGGCGGGAAACCCCGCCGCCACGGGAAACGGTACAACCCGCGCCACCCGACCAAGCCGAAACGTACCCATCATGAGAAGTGCAATGCCTGTAATCAGGGTCGACAATCCCAAAATTGCCAACGCGGTCGCGAGTTTCTCCTCGGGAGAACCCTGAACCAACGTTGCGGCAAGGATCATACCGGGTGCCAGAACGGCAATGCCCGCATCCTGGGCCAACCCGATAGCCCCGGGAAGAGCGCTTCGCCACGTAAGCGCAAGTGAGATGACAACCGTGCTGACCATGAAAATGAACGTACCGAGCCCGATCGCGAAGGACAGTGGGCCGGCGAAAGCGACCGAAGCGAGTGCGACGCAATATCCGACCGTATCGAAACCCACTACCGCGCCGGCCAAGATCTGTCTGCCGGGGCGCGCATCGCCAGGCTTGTTCTTTACAGCTTCTGTTGCCAAAATCCGGCCCTTCCTGCTTGGGTAGACTTGTTATTCGGGCTGGGCCGGTTCCAGGCCATAGCCTTCTATGATCCGCTGCGCCTTACCCGAAAGGAAGAGATCCCGCCAATTCCGAAAAAATTCATCAACAACATCCTGGTTGGGAAAATCTTTGTTTATGCCTGCATAGTACTGGATCTTCTGATGTGCGCCGGCATAGCGAACATCTCCCGTCAAGGCCTCTTCAGCAAGTATGCCTCGGCCACGGTCCCGGTTTGAGTAGACGGCGTCAAGACGTCCCGAAGCCAATTTGCGCAAACCGGCGGCGTCATCAGGATGGCCATCTACTACGATTGGCGGAATTCCATTTTCGATCATTCTGGCGCGCACGCCTTCCAGTTGCGTGGCAGTGTTCGACGGCGCGAAGACGCCGACACGAAATCCTGCAAGTTGCTGCAAATCATTGAATTCCATTGGATTGTCGGATCTTACAAAGAACCCATACTCGGTGCGGAACATCGGCGGCGAAAAACGAAGCCACTCCTCCCGGGCTGGATTGCGGCCGATAACCATCATGCCGTCTGCTCTCCCGTCCTTGATCAACGCCTGCGCACGTCGCCAAGGGTAAATATCGAAACTGCAATCGACCTTTGACTGCTCACAGACCGCTGCAATGACATCTCGCCCCGGTCCGGCAACCTGTTGATTTTCCCCGTAGATAAAGGGCGCGAATTCCAGCGTAACAAAGCGCAGCGCACCGTCGGCAATGGCATTGACCGCTGAGAAAACAGAAAAGACGAGAACCGTTAAAGATATTCCTGAAATATGTCTCATCGAAATACTTCTCCTCATCGTATTCGCTTGAATTGCAGAGTACGAGCTTCAGGCTACTCAAAATTGCACTGGTGGTCTACAGTGGCGGTTAAAGCATCGAAACGACTGCGGAATTCTGGAACAATCGCGGGATGAAAAAAGACAGTGTAAAGACAGCTCGGCGCCAATCCCTGCGCGGAGAGTTCCTGCGAGTCACAATTCCACTGATCTTCATCTCGGTAATTGGTGTTTTCACCTTGATCGAGTTGATGGCGCACAGGAGTGCGGTCGCCCGTATGGAGCAGAACCTCAATGCAATGGTGCGGACACAGGCAGCAGTCCTGGCCAACCCGTTGTGGAACCTCGATGACGAGCAGATCCGACTGAGCCTCGAGGCCGCTGTAACCAACCGCGAGATCTTGTCTGCGAGGGTTACCGGTGAAGACGGTGATGTGATTGGCGAGGCTGGCGCGGTTCCCGACGACGAGTCACCTGACGACCTCATTTCGCTTAGCAGGAATATTGTCTTCGACGCGGG
>NZ_JBVCWP010000209.1:0-6811 GCF_057460485.1 Boseongicola sp. | reverse complement strand
GCTAATGACCCAAAGCGGACATCAGAGCGTGTTCTTGTAGATCTTGCCGTCCTTCATGATCAGGTCGATCTTGTTCTCGTAGTCTGAAAGGATCGTCACGTCCCGAGTCGGATCACCCTCGACCAGGATGATGTCGGCATAGGCGCCATCCTCGATCACGCCGAGCGTCCCCTCGCGGTACGGGTGCAACTCGCCGCTCAAATCCAAGAGCGCCGCGACGTTGCTCGTCGCCATTCTCAGGACTTCGACCGGTTCGAACACTTCGGCGAGCGTCAGGAACTCGTTGCTCTGCTCCTTGAAATTTTCAGGTGCGCCGAACTGGTCGGTCGAGAACACTAGGGTGACACCGTATTCCTTGGCCCATTTGAGCTGGTTGGCCGCACCCTCGTTGACCTGTCGCAGCTTGGCTGCGGTGCCGCTGTTGGGGTCGAGCCCAACATCTTCGGGCGAGGTCAGGGAGATGCGTGCGGTCGGGGCGAGGAACACGCCCTTCTCGGCCATCAGCTTCATCGTATCCTCGGTCAGGAATGGCCCATGTTCGATGCACATGACGCCGGCTTCGACCGCCTGCCGCACGGCCTCGTCGGTGTATGCGTGAACCGCGACATAGGTGCCCCATTGCTCCGCAGCCTTGACGGCAGCGCTGAATTCCTCGGGGCCGCCCTGAACGGTGTGCAGCGGATCGTAGGGTGAGGACACGCCGCCGCCGGCCATCATCTTGATCTGCTTGGCGCCGTAGCGCAGCGCTTCGCGGACCGCCCGGGTCACCTCCGGGGCGCCATCCGCCATGATGAGCCAGCCTTGCATCTCCATCAGCGAATACTGGCCGTAGATGCCAGGGTGGAGGTCGTTGTAATTGCGGAAGTCGCCGTGGCCCGAGGTCTGGGTGATGTAGGGACCGGAGGAGAAGAGGCGCGGACCGACGACATAACCTTCCTCGATGGCCCGGTGCAGGCCCACGGTCGGGCCGCCAATGTCGCGTACGGTGGTGAAGCCGCGCATGAGCATCTCCTCAGCCTGCTCGTTGGAAAGCGCGCCGACATACATCCAGTCGTAGTCGTTCAGGATCTCGCCCGGCCGCCGCACCAGGGCAAGATGTACATGCGCGTCCATGAGTCCGGGCATCAGCGTGCGCCCGCCGCCATCGATCACCTTTGCATCGTCGCGGACCTCAGTGTCGCCCTTGGCGATCTTCTTAATGAGGTTACCTTCGACTAGCACGCTCATCCCTTCGGCGAGCTTGTCGCTCTTGCCGTCGAAGACATTCACGTTGGTGAACAGAACTTGAGGCTGGGGCTTATCCTCGGCGGCAGATACCGGGACTGGATAAATCATCAACGCAAGTAGGCAGGCGGCAAAGAAGGTGGCGACAAGGGCCCGAACACAGAGCATGATTTTCTCCCTGAGAACCTTACTTTCGGCGCTGCGTTGTAATGGAAAATTGACGGAACCGGAAGCACCTGATGTCTGCTTTTGGCACATAGCGGACTTCTTGAGCGGGCTCGCCACACGTCCGCTATTGGGAGTAAGGCAGACATTCCCCGCGACGGTTCAACTGATGCCTATTTATGAGTACACGCCCTAGCGCAGGCTGAAGACGAAATGATGGATGCCGAAGGGATGATGGACGAGGCTCCGGCCGATGACGGGATGATGGAGGAACTGCCGGCCGACGACGAAATGATGGACGGGCCCCCCGACGAGTACGACCCGGTACTCGAGTCCGAGACAGGACACGCTGGCGAGGAATACTAGTCGAGTTACGAATGCAACGGAGGGGCGTCGGCTTCGGCAGACGCCCCAATTCTCTAGCAGGCTGCCTCGGCAAGTGGGCCGATCTCCGTAATCGCATGGAGCGGATGCATGTGTCATCTGCCAGCCGAGGCGCGAAGGACGACGGAAGAGCTTTTCCTAATGCTATTGATGATGAGATTCACGATTCCGGTTGAGCGCGGCAACACTGCCGCCAAGGAAGGGCGCCTGGAGCATGCCATCGAAAGCCTCGTCGAGGCGACAGATGCGGAGGCTGCTTACTTTACAATGATTAACGGCGAACGAGGCGGTTACGTCTTTTTTGAGGAGACCGATCAGGCGCAGTTGGCCCAGCTAAATGAGTCGCTGATAGCTGCCCTCGATGCGGCCATTGAAATTGTGCCTGTTATGTCCTTGGACGACTTGAAGCACGGGCTGCCGAACTAGGCTCCGGACCCATTAAATTCGATTGATCTTTTTGTCACTGCGATCGGTTCATCGGGAACTTTCTACACCGAGGCCAAACTTTTATTCGGATGAATGATCAAAGTCGCCAATTGTGATGGCCACATGAGGAACGCCGTCCTCACGAATGAGTCCGCGAAGCATATGTTTGCTGTTGAACGGCATAAAGCATTGTCCGGAGGCGTCTAAAATGATGCACCCGCCTTCGCCGGACACGCGATTGACGGCGCTCAGCGCTTCGTGGGCCGCCTCTAGTGGGGCCATGTGGCCGATCTCAATCAAGTCCGCAACCCGACGCGCAAATGCGACCCTTGCAAAGGCGTCTCCTTTGCCCGTCGCGCTTATGGCGCAGACACCGTTTTGCGCCCAAGTGCCAGCTCCAATGACGGGTGTATCGCCAACGCGACCAGGCAGTTGATTGACGAGGCCTCCGGTTGATGTCGCAGCAGCCAGATTTCCTCTGCGATCAAGGGCGACAGCGCCGACAGTTCCGTGCGCGCTATCCTCATCATGATCAAGCGCAATCTTTTTCGAAGCTTTGTACTTTTCCCATTGTCGTAGACGTTCGCGGGTAAAAAAATAATCCGGTTGCACCATGTCTAGCCCTTTTGCCTCCGCATAGGCGTCGGCATGGTGTCCGAATAAGAGACCGTGTGCATGCCCCATGATCGTCCTTGCCGCGCATATGGGATTCTTCGCCCGGCTTAATCCTACCATCGCTCCTACGGAGAGGTCTTTTCCGCTCATAATGGATGCGCTGAGTTCGACGCTTCCATCTGCGCATAGCGCTGCGCCTAAGCCAGCGTTAAACACCTCTATGTCTTCTAGAACAGAGACCGCTTTGGTGACGGCGTTTAACGACGAGCCGGCTTTGCGCAGGACAGCGTAACCCGCTTGAAGAGCTTCCTTTAATCCGTTCTCGTAAACGAGGCGTTTTGGGTGCCCGCGGTTGGTGCGCGCCAGACGTCCGGCGCCCCCATGCACAGCCAGGACGATACCCGTCACAGGAGTATTTCGCTTAGCTGTTTTAGGTCGCGGAGGACATTATTCACGACAGGGATATTTGTGCGTGTGGACAATTCGCGAATGATGAGCGGTGATGATGTGCATCGACCAGAAATTGCGTCGGGCGTAAGCCCAAACTCTTCCTTTAAAACGCTAATGCCCCCGATCGCGCCAAAAGCGTCGACAGCTGAGAAAACAAGCCGGTGAATCCGTGAGCGAACATACTCGTTTTTTAGCAGCATGGCGGTTTCGCGTTGGAGTATGCCGTCGGCAAGCTCCACGACCCAATACCGGTTGGGATTAGCGGCGAAGCGCGCATCCAGACTTTCAAAGATGTACGTCAATTCCCCTTCGCTCAGCATGTATGTGGAAGGGAAGCCAAGGTAGGAGAAGTCTGAGATATGTTCCGCGCCACTGTCTTGCATGTGCAAGATATCTTTCAAGCTGGCCGTACCGGTGATCTTACTCCCTCGCACTTCGTGTCCCATTGCGGACAACGCCCAGCAACATGCGATTGCGGACGTGCTCTTTCCGGCGTTCATACTCGTGCCGACGTGTAATATCATGCGGGCGCGTTTTTTGTTCTTGTTCAATGGCGTGCGGGGTAACGCCTTGGGAAAGTCTCTCGTGTTCAACGGCGCCCCGTTGTCATCAATTACATAGCCCAGAACTTTTATGCGCGTTGGGTCCTTTATGGCGGAGTTCTTATCGCGCATTGCGCCGATCACGCCCGACCTTGCGAGCAAGTCTACTTCAGTCGTTTTGCGGTGAGGGATGACGCCTTCGAAAGCATCGGGGGCGTAGCGATTGCCATACACGTAGACCGCGCGCGTGCGGTCGGTAAGCATGTGTATGCGCCCTTCTTTGTTTTCGAGCGTATTGTGTTGGCCAAGAGTAATGACCCGCCCGTAAATTAGGTCTCCAACTCTTGGGGGACGATCAAGGTCGGCGTAATGTCGAATCTGTTTCGAGCTGACAGTCAATGCAGCGCTCGGCAGAATAAAGCCCGGTCGAATGGCGGTCATAGTGACGCGGCCCTAGAATATGAGTTTAAGAGTCGCCTTCTAAAACGGGCAACACAGGCCGTGAGTGGAAGCGCTCGGACGTGTGCCGTAAACTAGATATCCCTGTCAATAAAAATGTTTTGAGATATGGTCCGCCGCGGCCATGAAAGACAGAAAGCTGCTCATTCCGGACTACGATCGGCGGTCGCCTGACGCAAGGGCACGCTCGCACCCGTGAGTGGCACCGATTGCCCCGCGCTGTTCGACACGGTCGCTGGCGAATGGCTCGGCATCACCATCGCTGTTACATTCGTGCTGATCGCGTGGCTGCTACCAGCCCGTATTGGAGGGCCGCGTCCTCAGACAGCACCTGCGGAGTAGCGCGGGCCGCGGTACAGGAAGAACAGCCCAGATTGCTCGCGGACGCGAGGTTCTAAAGATCCGCGCGCCCGATGTCCGCCGATGAACTGTGGCGGGAATCTCGCTATCAACTGGCACCAACTTGCCGGATAGCTTTCCATCAGAACCTGTCGCCTTCTCCATTGAGCCTCGTCGCGCACCAGATCGGCGTCCAGATAATTGCGTTGCTAGCTGTCTAGATCCGTCCCAAGGCGTCTGGCCCCTTTCCTAACGTCGCGGCGGCGGTCATCACCGTGAGGCGGATCACCTCGGGCGAGCTGTTGAAATAGCGGAAGGGATTGCGCATCGCCGGAGGCTAAGAAACCTCGCCAAGAGGCTCAAGCCAATTTACTCTGACAATGCCAGACTAGGAGCTTGGGTGCGTGATAACAGACAATGGAGCTGTGAAACAGCCGGGTAACACTTCTTTTTTGAATAAAGTCATGCGCGGCCTGTCCGCGCCGTTTGTCGCGCTGATGCAGCGGTGGATGCCAAATGCATTCATCTTCGCGACAATCCTGACCATACTGACATTCGTGATCTGCATTTTCCTGACCGAGGCATCCGCCGGTGACACCATCGATGCGTGGGGAAACGGTTTCTGGAACCTGATCGCATTCACGACACAGATCGCGATGACTCTGATCACGGGCTATGCACTGGCCCACACTCCCGCGGTGCATCGTCTACTCAACGGCATCGCCAAATTGGCATCCTCCCCCTCGAAAGCTTACGTGATCGTTTGTATAACAGCGATCATTGGCTCGCTAATTTCCTGGGGCATCGGCCTCATCGTCGGTGCAATCATCGCGCGCGAGACGGCGAGTGTCTGCAGAAGCCGCAACATCCCCGTGCATTTCCCGCTGCTCGTAGCCGCCGGCTATGCAGGTTTCGTTGTTTGGCACCAGGGATTGTCGAGCTCCACGGGACTGGCGATCGCCACGGAGGGACATTTTCTCGTCGAACAGATCGGCATCGTTCCGGTATCCGAGACGCTGTTCACATACTGGAACTTCATGATCATGATCTCAGTCGCCGTGACCCTGCCGTTCGTCATGATGCTGCTCCGGCCCGCCGACGCGAACTGCGTTCCGATGCCGGGGGGCACTGAAACCGACGACGAAGACAACGGTGAAGATACGCAACAGTCCGGGACAAAACGCACGCCTGCGCAAATCCTCGAGAATGCCCGCATACTGAATTTGCTGATCGGCGCGGCCGGCCTAGTCTACATCTACTTTCATTTCATCACGCGCGGCGGCAGTCTCAATCTGAACATCATCAACTTCGTTTTTCTGGTTTTAGGCATCCTGCTGGCGCGCTCGCCGATGCACTACGTGGAACTCGTCACTCATGGCGGTCGGACACTGGGTCCCATCCTCCTGCAATACCCGTTCTATGCCGGCATCATGGGCATGATGCTGGACACCGGGCTCGCCAAGGTCATGGCCGGCTGGTTCGTATCGATTTCGACTGCACAGACGCTGCCATTCTGGAGCATGATCAGTGGTGGCCTGATCAATCTGTTCGTCCCCTCTGGCGGTGGACAATGGGCGGTTCAGGGGCCGGTGATGATCGAGGCGACGAAGGAATTGGGCGCCGATCTTCCGCGCGTTGCGATGGGCGTGGCCATCGGTGACCAGTGGACCAACATGATCCAACCGTTCTGGACCATTCCTGTGCTGGCAATTGTCGGGCTGGGCGTCCGCGACATTATGGGTTACACAGTTATCGCTTTCCTGTGGTCCGGCTTGCTGTTCGCGGCGGGTTTGCTACTACTATGACCATGCAGTACCGGCAGAGGCGCGTTCGCGCATCCTTGGGCCTGTCCTCTCCGAAAATTCCATCCGGCCTGGATTCGCATTGTAAGGCAGAATCATCGCATCCTTGAGAGCGATGTTTGCGATCCTGCACGCGCTCGGAATGTTCGTCGCCGACCTGCTCAAGTCGCGGAGCCGGCTTGAGACCGAGAATTTGCTTCTCCGCCATCAGTTAAGCATCGCCATGCGGCAGGCACCGCCTCGTGTGTGGACCGAAAACCTTGTCCGCTGTGTTCGTCTCCCGGCTATGAACTGAATTCTCCCTGCTCGCTACGTTAGGGAGAGGACGTCCGATGCGTTGAGATGCCGAGACTTTCTGCGGGGATCAGTCGCTGCTCTCGCTGCTTTTTGGGGGAATCTCGCCGC
>NZ_JBVCWP010000208.1:0-6815 GCF_057460485.1 Boseongicola sp. | reverse complement strand
TGACGCGGCATGGGGTTGGCACTGGGATGGCTGGATGGTCAAGGTTCTGGGGTATCACGATGCCTATGCGTCGGGCGTGATCCACGCAATCGCGGGTGGTTATGCCTTGGGTGTAATCACGGTACTGGGTCCACGGATCGGCAAGTTTGCCTCTGATGGAACCCCGCGCGATATCCCGCCCCATAATCCGTGGATGCTCACGATTGGTATTTTCCTGATCTACACCGGATTTTGGGGGTTCTATGCGGCGTGTAACGTGCCGATCATTTCCCCGGAAGTGATTGACGGCCAGATTGTCGGAACAACATGGACCGCGACCAATATCTATCTGGCGCCAACCACCCTGTCGGCCATTACCTTTAACTTCCTGATGTCACTCTCAGGTGGCCTGATGGCGGCTTATGTGGTGTCCAAAGGCGATGCGTTTTGGACCTTCTCGGGCGGTCTTGCGGGTATCATCACGGCCTCGGCCGGCAATGACCTGTACCACCCGATTCAGGCGATGCTTGTCGGTGCCGTTGGTGTCGTGATCGTTTACAAATTGCACTACTGGGTTGAGCGAAAGTTCAAGCTGGACGACGCAGTTGGTGCCGTGGCGGTTCATGGGTATGCCGGCGTTGTCGGTTTGATTATTGCGGGCTTTGTCCTTTGGGGCGCGCCAAGTTCGCCGTATGAGGGCTATGCAGCGGTCAACCCGTTGGGTCAGGCAATCGGTGCCTTTATCATGTTCTTTGTCCTGGGCTTTGCCCCCGGTTGGGCGGTGTCCAAAGTTCAATCTGCCATGGGCGTGCTGCGCATCCCAGAAGAGGTTGAGTTGCAAGGCCTCGATTACGCCGAGCACCATGCCTATGAGGATGCCAAATCCGAGATCATTGCGGCTGACAAAGCGGCGCTGGCCCAGAAAATCTGAACAAAGGAGTAAGCAGATATGTCGATTGGTTATGATAGCTGGGCGGTTGATCTGGCTGAAGTTGGCCCGGTTTACCCGATGCAAGGCTGGGAGATCCCGATGGTTATCGTTGGGGTTATCTTCTGGATAGGGTGGCACCGCATTCAGTTTGTCCGCGAAGGCGAGCATCTGGAAAAGGCCAAAAAGATTGGTGACGCCGAAAAGATCGCCAAGACTCTTGAAAGATACTAGGGTCCTATTCCCTGAAACGACAGAAGGGGGCGGCTCAGGCCGCCTCCTTCGCATTTTTGATGGCTGCAGTGTGGGACACGTGCTTGCCTGCGGTCTAAAGCGCTAGATATCCAACGCCTGCGAATGCAATAAGACAGCCTGCCCATTGTGCTGCGCTCATGCGCTCTTTCAAAAAAAACCAGGCCAGCAAGATCGTCAGCAGCCCGAAAAGAGACGACGAGACAGCCGCGTATTTGGCGTCAGGCAGTCGCCCTGCGGACAGGACACATAGCAATGCAATGCCATCGGCTATCCCCATGGCGACAAGCCAGGGCAAGGCACGTTTGCCCGGCCAGAAAGGGTGTTTGAGCATCAGAAGAATCCCAACAACCAGCCCCAAAGCCATCAGTCGCGACACAAGAGTGCTTGGCATTTCGTGGCTTATTTCGGCGGCTTTCTGACCAAGGGCGAAGGTGCCTGCGAACCCAATGGCAGCTATGACGGCATAAAGGATGGTCGGGCCTTTGGGCGGGCTTTCGTCCGTGCTGGTATCTGACAGCGCTGCAACGATGGCGACGCCTGTGACGACTGAACCCACTGCGGCCCATTGAAACAGACTGATTGGCGTGTCCTGAGACGCGGCCCAACTGACCGATAAAATCGGGTAGCCTGCAATAAGCGGGGCGACAAGCCGCACCGGTCCGCGCTGGAAAGCGTGGTACAATCCGTATGTCGCGACCACAAAGAAGACGCCCGCACCGAGGGCAAAAGACACGGCTCGTATCGGTAGCATCACCAGTGTGCCTGTGGTGATCGTCAATCCGGCGTGAAGCACGAGACCCGTCAGCAGGACGGTGAAGATACAAGCGCTAATGGGAGCTCTTTGACTGAGAAAGCGCGCGCAAATATCGTGAAATCCCCAACACAAGGCTGCGACCAGGCCGAGGGTAAGCGAGCTCACGGTTCCTTCCGAAACAGGCGAATCATGAGCATTGAAAATGAGATCAAAACAAAAACCGCTCCAAAAACTCCCCGCAATCTGCCGATAAAGGCAGGGCAAAACCCGATTGCCGATCCTCCAAACGGGACCCAGAATGCAAAATTCATCTGATGGGTGTTCATTATGTCCGAATTCGTTTGCTGTACGGGTCTGGCGCTGTATTCTTACGGTTAAACAATTATTCCAATCATGCAACATGCATCTGGGAGGAACAAAGTGCTTGATAGCTATCCTACGGTTCGACCGGGTCCGCCAAAGCCCAGTTCGATCATCAAACCCTCGGTCTTTTCGCTGCCCCGCGGCACCGAACGCTATGTTGTCGAAGGGCAGGGCGCCGTGCTCATCGCAATTGATGCGGGTGATCGACTGACCATCACCAATGACGAAGGTGGCCAGCGCTGCGAGATCGTGGCGAGCGATGACAAAGGCGGGATTGATGCCGGTATTATTGGCGCAACTGCCAATGGTGACGCGCGCGGGCTTAAGGCGCTTTTGACATCGCAGGACAGATCGCTGCGCGGTCTGCGCATGGGCCTTGAGGCGCGCGGCATTGATCTTGCCTCGGCGTCGGCCGTGCATCTTTTTGAGGGTACGACGCCTGCCAAAACGAGCGCCGAATTTACTGTGTCCCGCAAAGGTGCCGTCATCATTGCCGCCCCCGCCGCAGCGATGGATCTTGAGCGACAGGACACAGCATCGCCGCTGACTGTGATGATCAAGCGGGCGGTATTTAATCCGCAGGTCCGTTTCGAACTGCCCGATCCTCTGGCCGAGCCGGTTGCCGATATCCGGGTGCATAGTCAAACGGCTGAAGCTTATTTCGTGAAAGCCGGAGACTACATCCAGATTCTGGATGTGGACGGGCGCCAATGCACGGATTTTGAATGTTTCTCGGCGCGCAAGCTGGATAAGGGTATCGAACATGCCCTGGACGTAACAACGACCCGCACTCTGATGGGGCACGCCTATCCCATGCCGGGATTGCATGCAAAATACTACGATCAGGAAATGGTCCCGCTTGTAGAAGTTGTGCAGGACACCTGCGGGCGACATGACGCCTTTGCGTTGGCGTGCAGCGCGAAATACTATGATGACATTGGCTATCCGGGGCATGTGAATTGCTCGGACAACTTCAACCACGCGCTGGCAGAGTACAATGTGTCCGGGCGTCCGGGCTGGATGGCAATCAACTTCTTCTTCAACACATTCCTTGATGATCACGGGGTGATGTATGCCGACGAGCCCTGGAGCCGCCCAGGCGATTATGTCTTGTTGCGCGCCTTGACCGACATCGTCTGCGTCTCAAGCGCCTGTCCCGATGACACTACCGCAGCGAATGGTTGGAACCCGACCGATATTCACGTCCGTACCTACAGCGGCAAGGAAACGTTTCAGCGCGCCATTGCGATCCGCGCAACCCCAGATTCAGAGGCGAAAATGACGAAGCAAACCGGTTTCCACGACAGCTTTGCAAAACACACCCGAAATTTCATCGAGTATAACGGCTATTGGCTGGCAAATTGTTTTGCAACCGCAGGCCCAATCGCTGAATACCACGCTTGCCGGGAAAAATGTGTGATCCTTGACCTGTCACCTCTGCGCAAGTTCGAGATTACAGGCCCCGATGCAGAGGCGCTGTGCCAATACGCCTTTACGCGCAACATGAAAACCCTGCCGGTTGGCGGCGTTGTCTATACAGCGATGTGCTATGAGCATGGCGGCATGATCGACGATGGCACGGTGTTCCGCCTTGGCAAGGACAACTTCCGTTGGATCGGTGGGTCGGATTATGGCGGAGAATGGCTGCGCGAACTGGCGGAAAAGAATGGCCTGAAGGCTCTTGTGCGCTCGTCAACTGATCAGCTGCATAATGTCGCGGTGCAAGGCCCCGAAAGCCGCGATTTGTTGCGCAAACTCGTATGGACCGCGCCGCATAACCCCGAGTTTGATCAGCTTGGCTGGTTCCGCTTTACCCCCGCGCGTCTGCGCAACGAAGCGGGCACGCCGTTTGTGGTGAGCCGGACAGGGTATACTGGCGAGCTTGGCTATGAAGTCATGTGTCACCCCAAGGATTGCGCCGAAATCTTTGATGCCATCTGGGAGGCGGGGCAGGAGCATGGGCTGACGCCGATGGGATTGGAGGCGCTTGATATGGTCCGAATCGAGGCGGGTTTGATTTTCGCCGGCTATGATTTCTCTGATCAGACGGACCCGTTTGAAGCGGGGATCGGTTTTACCTGCCCGCTCAAGTCGAAAACGGATGATTTTTTCGGGCGCGATGCCCTGATTCGACGCAAGGAACATCCGATGAGAAAGCTCGTCGGGCTGGAAATTGACGGCAATGTCGATGTGGCGCATGGCGATTGTATTCACATCGGACGCGCGCAGATTGGCGAAGTCACCTCTTCGATGCGCTCGCCCTTGTTGAAAAAGAACATCGCGCTTGCGCGGATTGATGTGGCCCATGCCGATGTCGGGACCGAAGTGGAAATTGGCAAACTTGATGGCCATCAAATGCGTCTGCCTGCCAGGGTGGCCGAGAACCTCGCGGCTTATGACCCCATGAAAGAACGCCCACGCTCATGATCCGCTTTGCCTTGATATTTGCTCTTCTGGCAGGGTCGACTGAGGCACAGTCGGTCAAGCTCCGTGGCGCCGAGATCGAGATTCTTTTGTCAGGCAATACCGCGGTGGGTGTTTGGGACGGTATCGGATACCGGCAATACTTCGGCACAGACGGCATCACGATTTTCGCGCAGGATAACGCAAGGTCAGCGCGTGGGGACTGGCGGGTCGAAGGCGAGGAATATCAAAGCCGATGGCCCGGTAACACTGAGTGGAAGGGCTGGTTTGTCATGGAATATGGCGGGCAATGGTTCTGGGTCAGTAAATCAACCCCTCCCACGCCTTTCGAGGTGCGCGACGGCAATCATTTGGTTGCCCAATGAGCGCGCTTGATGACTTTGGCGGAGAGGCCCGGCTGCGCGAGCTTGTCGAGGCATTCTATGACCTGATTGAAACTTTGCCAGAGGGGTCAAATCTGCGCAGGCTTCATGCCCGTGGTCACGGTGTGGCCCACGCCAGGGTGGAACAGTTCAATTTTTTGTCGGGGTTTATGGGGGGGCGTGCCTATTACAAGGAAAAGCATGGACACATGGATTTGAAACTGATGCACGCCCATGTCCCCATTCGTCAGGCCGATGCGGAAAACTGGCTGTTTTGCATGAACAAGGCCCTCGATGATGAAGGCCACAAGGGCCCACATATCGACAAGCTTCGGATGGTTTTTTCGAGAGTCGCGACCATTTTGATCAATGACGTGCCCGACTGGGAAGACGATCTCAGACGGCCCTGATATCTGTCACATCTGCGATCTCTTGATCCCTCAAATGGGCGGCGAATTAAATGAGCGGCGAAAAAGATGGACAGACAACCCTGGTCGGACATTTACGGCCAGTATGGGGATCGAACGGTTAAAATTTAGGCCTTCGTAAGAAAAAAATTTGATCCCTAGGAAAATTGTGCGACACTCTGTCCAGCCGCAAACAGCGGTCCATGGAATCGCTGAGTTTGGATTCAAACGCCGGTCTTGAAGGAGGGGAAACACCGCCTGAGGCCAAGAGTGAACAACAGGGAGATAAAAAATGAAGAAAATTTCAACAACTTTGACAGTCGGAGTGCTTGCGATGGCCCCCTTGGCCGCACTCGCCGCGGACAGTAGCGATCCGATCGTGATACCGGTCCACAACTGGTCAAGCCAAATTGTGATGTCCAACGTCGTCGGGCAATTGCTTGAGGAGAATGGCAACTACGTTGAATACGTCACAACCGACAGCCAGGCGGTTTACGAATCCGTCCGTCTGGGCGACGTGACCCTGGAAATGGAAGTCTGGGAAGGCGCATTTGGCGCATCGTTCAATGCCGCAATGGAAAAAGGCGGGATCGTCGATGTTGGCGACCACGACGCCGTGACGCGCGAAGACTGGTGGTATCCGATGTGGACCAAGGAGGCCTGTCCTGGCCTGCCTGATTGGAAAGCGCTCAATGACTGCGCCGCCGTGTTTGCAACGGCTGAAACGGGCGACAAGGGCCGCTATCTGGACGGCCCGGTTGACTGGCTCAAGCATGGTCAGGAACGTGTGGCGGCGCTCGACATGGATTTTGTGGTGGTGAACGCAGGCTCGGCGGCCGCGCTTTGGGCCGAGATCGGTGCGGCGGAAGCAGACAAGAAGCCAATCGTTGTGTTTAACTGGACGCCCAATTTTGCCGAGGCTGTTTGGCCCGGCGAATTCGTGGAATTCCCGGAGTGGGTTGAGGGCTGTGACAAAGATCCATCCGTCGGCCCCAATCCAGACGCTCTTTATGACTGTGGCAATCCAGCGAACGGCTATCTGAAAAAAGCCGCTTGGGATGGCATGGCCGACAAATGGCCAAGCGCCTATTCCGTGCTTGAAAAAATCAGCTTCACCAACCCTCAGATCGCTGAAATGGCCAAGTTCGTCGACATTGACGAGATGGAGCCGGCAGAAGCTGCTGAAGCATGGCTGGAAGCCAACAAAGACGTTTGGGCCACCTGGCTCAACTAAGCTCATCTTCGGATGTTTGACCAAACCCCGTCCGGCCCACCGGGCGGGGGAATTCGTCTGAAAGGATTGCCATGCCAGCCGATACGCCCGTTATTTCGTGTAAGAATGT
>NZ_JBVCWP010000207.1:0-6816 GCF_057460485.1 Boseongicola sp. | reverse complement strand
CTCGTCTTCAGTATGCAGGGCGGAAAGATTAGAGGGCATCATAGTCCACCCCTCCTTAAGTTTCTCTAAAAGCCTCATATGGAATGGAAATCTCGACCAATAGGCCCCCGGATCGCCAATTCATTTCAATTGCGCCATGAAGACTTCTCGTTATCTTCGATGCGATCATCTGGCTCCCAAAACCCCCACCCGGTTGTCCTGCAACCTTGGGCCCGCAGGTTTCTGTCCATCGGAAAACCACGCGCTCCTCGACGCGGTACTCAATCCGCATCCAAGTCCGCGCGACATTGCCACTTCCTTGCGAAAATGCATCGTATTTAGCCCCATTCGTCGCAAGCTCATAAACGGCCACTGCCAGCGCGACAACCGCGCGCATTCAATTGAATCTGTGGCCCAGCCAAGTGAACACGCTCCGGGCCATAAATATCCGTTACTCCGGACGGATCAGCGCGTAAATATTCGCCGCGTACCAATTTTCCTGGGTCAAAAGCTTCTGCGTATTCGAACGCGCTTTTATCCACATCGCCACTATATCCAGCACACCGACAGCGGGCCCTGCATCGCGTCTTGCACGGCGAACAAGGGCCAATACGTTGGAGAGTATGTTCTGATTGCGATGCTGAAGCTCTAGCATCACGCGGCATCGCTCTGCCTGCATCTCGGTCTGCTCGGTGATATCGTGAAAAATCGCGCCGATGGCCAAAATCCCATTGCCGATCCGGACCGGGTGGCAATCGGTCATGAACACGCGACGCTCGCCAGCGGGCGAGACGGTCGCGCCTTCAACCCGGTGCGACAAGACGGGCTGCCCAGTTGCAATGGCAATCTCGAAAATACCACCGATTTCATCCCACAGTTCCGGCGTGATTTTTCGCATCTTCCGGCCAATATGCGCTTGAGCGCCGAGGCCGGTATCCTCAGCCGTCTGGGAATTTGTCTGTATAGGCCAACCGCCCGCTCGGAGGCGAAAACCAGTTTTCCGCTTCTGTCCGTCACAACAAAAGAGGGCGCAGCTTTGAACATATCCTTTTTTGCGCAGGGGTCTCTGGAGGTCTGGTGATGCAAGTTTTCCGTCCGATGCGGGAAATTGGCGTATCTTCTAGTGAGCCCGCGTTTGACAGCCGTCGCGTCTCGCACACTATTGCGGTGATGTCGTAGCCATCCTCGGAGGGTGTGAAGTCGGTGGCGAGACAGCTGTGCCGAACATCCTCCATGGTCGATCTGGGATAGACACCTTTGCACGCGTTCTGGTCGATGTCTTCCGTAAAGGTCGGAACCCCAATGCCAACCACAACCTGGCAACTGTGCAAGCCGAGATCACCATTGACGTTGCCCCGCATTGTCGACCTCTTTCGCTACGGATCGACATTCCACATCAAAAGCGGAAGACCAAAGGCGATATCCCTTAAGGAGAGTATAAAAAAACATTTCTGGGTAGAAATAATCCGGAAATCGTCAAATCAAGCTTTTAAGGTGGATGCGCCTTACGAAGGCGCGTTTGCTATTCAGTCCCTTCGACCAAGATAATGACACTGTCAGCATTACGGCGACGAATGTCCGCGACAACTTGGTATTCAGGGTCATGGTAAGCTTTACGGGCCAATTCATAGCTATCGAACTCAATCAGAATATGGCGGGACAGAGCCTCACCTTCGACAACTTCGGATTGCCCGCCACGGATCACAAAGCGCCCGCCCAATGCCGCCAAAATTGGTGTGTCTTTTTCGACGTACTCTTTGTAGCTTTCTGCGTCTCTGACCGTAATATGCCCCATGATATAGCCTTTTGCCATTTCGCGATCTCCATTCTTTGATTGCTAGTTATCCGTATTAAACCAGTCCACGTTAGGTGAACTTGCCATGTTCAAGGCCGCGCCACCACCAGGTTGACGCCTTCAATGCCGGCCCGCTTCAATTGACCAAAGACATCTGCCAAGACTGCCCCCGACAGGTTCTGATCGGCGCGAATTGTAACGCTTTGACCGCCGATGCCTTCCGGCAATGCGCCGGGCGTTCCGTCTTTCCAAAGCGTGCCGTCAGCGTCGATGTAAAGGATCAATTCCCCGGCGTCACTTTCGTCACCAAGGCCCGTCGGTGGCGCAATCCGCACGGGGTCGGACGGCGCGATCACCGCTGTCATCAGAAAAAAGATCAAAAGGAGAAACGCCACATTGATCATCGGCACAATGTTTTCTGGACGCGTGCGGCGGGGTTCGCAGAGCCGGATCATTCGACAAGAGTGAGGCGGCTTAACCCCGTCTCGCGCAACAGTCCCATCACATCCACAAGGCGCTGGACATCCGCGCCGTCGCGCGCCCGCAGAATGACAAGGTCATTTGATGTTTCGACCAACAGAAGGACGGCGGCGACTAGGTCAGCATCCTCTGTAGCCACGCCATTAAGACGAACCCCACCAGGCGTCACATCAATCAGCCGCGGAGGGCCGGAATAATCCGAAGCCCCCCCGCCAAGCGCTACGGGAAGCACCGCCGTTTGATCGAAGCGCGCGGCCAGCATGAAGAAAACCAACAGAAGAAAAACCACGTCGATCATCGGTGTCAGGCTCATCACGCGCCGACGCCTTGGAGGCTGAAGCGCTAGGCTCATTCCGCCGCCCGGGTCTGCGAGACAGGGCGTGCAAGAAACACACGCGCCAGGAGGTCTTCCAGGTCGCTTGCCACGCGGTCAATGACTGCCTCGAACCAAGCAAGCGCCAAGGCCGCCGGAATTGCCACGGCCATCCCCGCAGCCGTTGTCAAAAGCGCCTCCCAGATACCACCCGCAAGCACCGACGCATCCGCCTGAGAACCGCTTGTTTGAAGCGCCTGAAACGCAACGATCATGCCCAGAACTGTGCCCAGCAGCCCCAGGAGCGGTGCCACCGTCGAGATCACTTCCAGCACGCGCAAACCGCGACGCGCGTCCGCAAGCGAGCGACGGGCCACGCGCTCGGTTTCTTCGCGGGCCTGTTCGGCTGTGAGCCGCGCATCAGTGACAGCATGCATCGCAGCACGCACGACCATTGCGCGTACTCCACCGCCGTCAGCGCTGTCGACCTGTCCGTGCAAGCGAAATGCCTCGACAGAAGCTTCGGCACGCGCCCCCCCCCATGCCCCCAAAGCGGCCAGTCGCCAGACCTTCCAAAGGATCACCGCAAGCCCCACGACACTTAAGGCCGCGATGATCCAAATCACCACGCCACCCCGGTCCAATAGCCCCATAATCGGCGACATCACTTGCGCCCTTCTTCAAAATCGACCGCGCCACCCTGCCCGTCGCCCCGCCCAAGCGCAAGTCTCACGACCTGCTTGTCGATCTCGTCATCACCTGCTCTAGATACTCGGATATGGCACACAATGATCTGATCATTCGAAACGCGCGCGTCTTGTCGTCAAACGACGACCAGATCGCCGATATTGCAATTCGTGACAGCAAGATTTCCGCGGTTGGCACCGTAGAAACCGACGCCACATATGAAATCGATGGGACCGGATGTATCCTGACACCCGGCGGCGTGGATGTGCATGCCCATATCGAGCAAACGTCCGGCATGGGATTGATGAACGCCGACACCTTTGAAACGGCGACCCGCTCTGCTGCAATTGGGGGCACCACGACAGTTGTAAGCTTTGCGCCCCAAAGTGCTGCGCCTCGCCTGTCTGCCGCTATTGAAGACTACGCCGTTCGCGCCCGTCGTGGCGCGGTCATTGACCATGCGTTCCATATCATCGTGAACGACATGGCAGCAGATCACGTGACAGAGGATTTGCAGACCTTGATCGCGGCAGGGCATCGCTCAATCAAGATTTTCACAACCTACAACATTCAACTGTCCGACCGCGACATCTGCGACGTGCTCGCCATTGCAAAGGACGCAGGCGCGCTTGTTTGCGTCCATGCGGAAAACGATGGTTTGATTGGCTGGACGAAGGATAAATTGCTGGCCGCTGGCAAGACGGCACCTAAGCATCACGCGCTGTCGCATCCACGCCTGGCCGAGATTGAAGCAGTCGAGCGCCTGATCCGGTTTGCGGAGTTTTTCGCAACGCCCGTGATGCTCTTTCACATTTCAACAACCGAAGCGGTTGAGGCCATAAGAAAAGCGCGTGCCCGAGGCGTCCCTATCTGGGCAGAGACCTGTCCCCACTACCTTCTGATGACGGCTGACGTCCTGAACCGACCCGGCATCGAGGGCGCAAAATGGATGTGCTCTCCGCCACAACGCACCAGCACAGATCAAGACGCATTATGGGACGGGCTGGCCGACGGCACACTGGACCTGGTGTCCTCAGATCATGCGCCCTACCGATTTGATGAAACAGGTAAGTTGTCAAACGGCACAGATGTGGATTTTTCAAAAATTGCCAACGGGTTACCGGGGGTGGAAGTTCGCATGCCTCTGATGTTTGACGCCATGCTAAAGGGGCGCGTCAGCCCAACAGACCTTGTCAGAATGTGCTGCACAAAACCGGCGGAAATCCATGGCTTGCCCTTCAAGGGTGATATTAAAGTGGGCTTTGATGCCGATTTGGTTCTTTGGGACCCGGCAGGGCAAGTCACATACAAGGACAACGATCTAAGTGACAACGTTGGCTACAACCCCTGGACGGGTCGAACTATTGCTGGATCGCCGAAGATGGTCTTGCTTCGAGGACAGACGATTGTTGAGGATGGCAAGCTCGCCGGACAGACCGGGCAAGGCAAATGGATTGCACGGCCCTCAATCGGTGTGACAACTGAAGCACTCCCGGCGCTTGAGTACACCGAGGCCATCACATGACGCCGCCCAGCGCCCCAAGCCTTGCAATCACATTCCTCTATTATCGTGACCTTGCCGCCGCGGAAGCGTTCTACCGTGACACATTGGGTCTTTCCTTGGCCATTGATCAGGGCTGGGCAAAAATCTTCCGGCTGGCGGGTGGTGCGCATGTGGGCCTAGTTGACGAAACACACGGCATGAACAGCTGGCAGGTGAACAAATGCGTGCAGCTTTGCCTGCGCGTGGAAGATGTAGACGCTTGGTTTCACTGGGCCGACACACAAAAGCTGGCGAACCTGAGCCAAATGTTTCAGAACGATGAAATTGGAATACGCGCATTCATTTTCAACGATCCGGAAGGCTACCAGATCGAGGTTCAAAGCCCCACACGCGAGGGCGCATGACGCTCTACGTTATCAACCCAAGCTCCTCACAAGGCGCGACAGACGGATTGAAAGACGCGATCGATACGCTGGTATCTTTCGGACATCCGATCCATTGTCTGACGCTTGCCGAAGGGCCGGCTGGAATTGAAATGCAGGCCCATTTCGACGGCGTGATCGAACCAACGCTTCGCCTTGCAAGGTCTCTGACAGACGCGACAGGTTTCGTGACCGCATGCTTCAGCGATCCGGGCGTGACGCGTCTTCGGCAAGAAACCTCTCGCCCTGTTCTGGGCATCCGGGAGGCCGCGTTCTCAGACGCATTAACCCTAGGAGAACGGTTCGGCATCATTGCCATCCGTCCAGCCTCAATTCCGCGCCACCTTGCGGCGGTTTCCTCGATGGGACTCAACGACCGTTGTGCCGGAGGTCGCGCGCTGAACCTGGGTGTAAAGGACCTCGCCGACGAAAAGCGTGCCCTTGATCGCCTCATCTCAACCGCGTGCCAACTGCGTGACGAGGACGGGGCGGATGTTTTGATTCTTGGGTGCGCGGGCATCGCCCAGTATCGCGCCCGCGTCGAAGCCGCTACTGGCATACCGACGATCGACCCGACACAGTCGGCCGTCGCTTTGACACTCGGCCGTATTTCACTTCGACAATCTCACAAACCAGAGGTCTGACATGCTAGACGAAACCGCCAAAGGCGTCTTCACCATCGCCGCGACGCCGTTCCTACCGGACGGCGCTCTTGACATCCAAAGCCTTGATCGCATGACAGACTTCTACATGGAGAAGGGCGCGACTGGGCTGACGATCTTGGGCATTATGGGGGAAGCTGGCAAGCTGTCCGCCGACGAAAGCGCCACCGTGATCGAGCGTATTTGCGCGCGAGCAACCGTGCCAGTGATCGTGGGCGTCTCGGCACCGGGATTTGCTCAAATAGAGGCGACCACCCGCATTGCCATGGATAAAGGCGCAGCCGGCGTGATGATCGCGCCGCCGTCGACACTAAGAACTGACGCGCAGATCGTCGGGTACTATCGAACACTAGGCGAAAAGCTGGGCGAAACGCCTTGGGTCATCCAGGACTTCCCATTGGTCACCAACGTGCAAATCGACCCCAGCGCCATCTTGAAGATCGTCGAAGACAACCCCGCTTGCGTGATGTTGAAACACGAGGACTGGCCAGGTCTTGAGAAAATCGCAGCCCTGCGTGCTGCGTCCGACGCAGGGGCTCGAAGGATTTCCATCCTCTGCGGAAATGGCGGGCAATTTCTTCTGGAAGAAATGATCCGCGGCGCGGACGGCGCCATGACCGGGTTTGCCTATCCCGAAATGATGCGTGATGTGACCAAGCTGATGTCGGGCGGAGAGGAGACCAAAGCCCGTGACATCTTCGATGCCTATCTGCCGCTGGTGCGCTACGAAAGCCAGCCCGGCATGGGTCTTGCGATCCGCAAGTATATTCTCGCAAAACGCGGCGCCATTGCCAATGCGGCGGTTCGCGCGCCCGGGCCCAAACTGACCGAGGCCGCTATTTCAGAAATCGAGACGTTGATCGAGCGTCAAGAACGCCGCCTTTCAAGCCTCTGATCCTTCATCCTTTCGTAAAATACCTCTGGGATGAGCAAATCGAGGGGGCAGCGCCCCCTTGAAAAACCTTACCCGCAAT
>NZ_JBVCWP010000206.1:0-6832 GCF_057460485.1 Boseongicola sp. | reverse complement strand
GCGGTTGCGGCGAAAGTCCGCAATAACGGGCCGCACTGCACCTCCATGACGGGGTGGTGAAGGGCCGGTATGGGCCGTTCATGTTGGTCGGGGCGAGATCGTTTGGCAGGATCGCTGCGATGCGGCTAACGGCAGCAAGGAGCCCAAACGTCCCAAAACGCTATGGTATAGCGAATGGCTGCATTGTTCAGCGAAAAGGAAGGCCAAAACGATCGCTTAGCCGGGCTACACGAGCGAGCGCTCCATGAAATAGACTTTGTCCCGCCAAGCATCCGGGAAGCCTTGGGGGTGCGCTATATCAACGAAACCAGCGTTCCTGTACATTGCGCGCGCATGTGTCAAGAACGTCGCCGACGAGAAAAAACTCGCGTGTATCCGTCGGCTACCATCTGCTCGAACATGCTTTCCAGCAGCTTTTGACCAAGCCCATTGCCCCGGCCCTCTACGCTCACGAACATGCGATTGAATTCAGCCACACCCGGACTTGCCTCGTTGTACATCACACATCCGGCAGGAGTTCCGTTGACAGAGGCAACAAGGATGCCGCCACCCGGCCGCTTGTGCCGTTCAGGCAGGTCTTCGAGGATCGCTTGGAACTTTTCGCGATCCATCGGATGTTCGACCCCAGTCAACCAATCGGGATCAGCCTTAGTCGGCCAATCGCTGGGGTAGTTTTCCCAGTGCCAGTCCAACCATTCTTGGCAGAGTTTACGCGCCGCTTCGACATCTGCATCATCGCGGGCCAACCGCACGAGAATTGCTGTCATTTCTCAGGCCTTTTCACGAAGTGTACGACGAGGCGTACGATCACAAAAGAAATGTGTCAATTGAGCGCACTACGGAAGCGGACATTCGTTCGCTCAGAACTAACGGCGGTAAAGTCTGGAGGCTGTGTGAAAACTATCGAGAGCTTTTACAAATGCCAAAAATTGCCAGATTTGGGCGCGCTGTGGTCGAGCTGAGCCATCAAATTGGCAACTCCCGAAAACGAGCGGAGTGAAATCATGAAGAATCCCGAATTTTCACACAGCCGCTCCACATGGCAGACATTCGTGCGCGTAGCCGCGAACCCCAGCCCAAAGCCAATTACACTTGCGGTCGCATAAGAAACCAAAACTGTCTTGATCCAATTATGCGTTCCAGCACAAAGTCGGTGAGCGATAAGGCCAATTTAAGCGTTGGTTTCTACTTTTCGAGAAGGGCGCGAAATGTACGTTGTAATGACGAGAGTAAAACTCAAGTCTGGTACTCACAAGGCTTGCGCGAAATTGTTCGAAGAAACCAATCCTAACCTTATGGCTAATGAATCGGATTGGTTGGGCGCGAGGATGATATTTGACCGCGACACAGAGGTGGTTACCGTCTTGGCCACATGGAGGAATGTAGAATCCTATACGCGGATGAGCGGCAGCTAAGGGCTGGCAGCAGACCTTTTGGTAGGAATGTCGGTCGACTGCTTCGTGCTGCATAGCAGTCATTGGGGTTTTGTCAGAAGGATTTGAGTTGAGGCGGGCAGGGTGGTCTCTTAGCGTTCACTCATGACAAAATGCGACCCGTTTAAGTACTTTCACAGCAGCCCCTAGGTCATACGCCTGGCGGTTATGCTGTACGTGAGATTTCCACTATCGCTCCGGAATGTAGAGGACCTGCTGCACGAGCGCGGCATCGACATCAGCCACGAAACGGTTCGATATTGGTGGAACCGTTTCGGCCCAATGTTCGCCGCTGAAATCCGACGAAAACGGGTGCAGCAGATGCGGTCATATTCGAACTGGCAATGGCATCTGGACGAGGTTTTCGTGAAGATCAATGGGGAGCGGCACTACCTTTGGCGTGCCGTTGATCATGAGGGAGAGGTGCTGGAAAGCTTCGTCACGAAGACACGGGATCGTAAGGCGGCATTGAATTTTCTAAAGAAAACAATGCGCCGCCATGGATTGCCGAAAACCCTGGTGACGGACAAATTGCGATCTTATGGCGCTGCGATGAAAGTCGTCGGCGATGCCAACAAGCAGAAAACGGGCCGCTGGCTCAATAATCGGGCCGAGAATTCGCACCCGCTGCCTGACAGTGGTTTGCTTGCAAACCATGAAAAGGGGCCATTTCGACGACGAGAGCGCGCCATGCAACGCTTCCGCCGGATGCGAAGTTTGCAGAAATTCGCCGCCGTTCATTCATCAATCTGCAACTATTTCAACCAGGAGCGCGCTTTCTACAGCAGAGACAATTTCAAGCTAAACCGTGCCGCTGCTCTCTCCGAGTGGCGCCAGCTTTGTTCGGCATAAGTTCCGGTATTTGGCGGCATACTGGGACTGGTTCGAATCCGTCTGACAGTGCCTGCTTGATCTGTGCTCAATCGGGCGTCAATATTACCGGGACGGCGTTCTACTTCGGGAATGTCCGTTATGGATACACTAAGGAAGAAGTGCATGGGCTCGAAGCGGAGCTCCGGGAACGTGGAATGATCGACAAGGCGAGGAGCGTGGAGAAAGGTGCACTTGTCTTGCCCCTGCTGCGTGTTCCTGATCGTAGCCTTGGCCAACATCGTGGTGATGTGGCTGGCCAATAGCAGCGAAGCGCCCGTGCGCTACGGGGCCTTGTTGCCCTGGATTAAAGCGTATTGAATATCTGATAGGGGGAAAAATGCCTGTTCAAACCACCGAGTATGCTCTGCTCGCCGTATAGATACTCGCCTTCGCATCCGCAACACTGACCATGGAGCCGACCCGCAATGAAAGCTGGTTTTGGGGGAAACGGAAACCCGATCCGGTCATCGTACCACCGCCACCGGTGCCATCTGCCGTCCCGGCACAAGAGACAGGAGAGCCTCGTGCTTGAGATCGCGGAGACTGTACTCGGCTGCTTGGATTCAGGCACTCAAACGGTGCCATTTAGCGGCAGGCCTGAGGGATTGACGCTGGAGCAAGCCTACCAGGTGACAGCTAAGCTGAGGACGCTTCGGGAAGCACGAGGTGAGCGGCGAGTGGGACGTAAGCTCGGCTTCACGAACAAGAGACTCTGGCCCGAATTCGGGATCGATGCACCGATCTGGGGTGATATTTTCGACACGACGGTGACCGAAACAGGCGAGCCTTGGCAGTTTGCGGCTGCCGCGGCCGCCGAACCCAAGATCGAACCGGAGATCGCGCTGGGTCTGGAAAAGATACCCGAGCCCGGCATGGATGCAGCGTCTCTGCTAGGCTGCGTTGGTTGGGTGGCGCATGGCATCGAGATTGTACAGTCCATCTATCCCGGATGGCGCTTCAGGCCGAAAGACACTGTGGTCGCCGGTGCGCTGCATGGCGCGTACTTCCTGGGTCCGCGCCGGCGCCTGAGCGATGCGAACAGGGGCGACTGGCTGAATGCGCTATCACGATTCTCCCTGACGTTGTCGTGTGACGGCGATGAAATCGGCGGTGGTCGAGCCGGGGACGTTCTGGGCGGGCCGGTGTTGGCGCTGTCCCATTTGGTGGAGTTGCTGGCGCGGGATCCGAACAACCCGCCACTGCTGCCAGGCGAATTTGTGACCACTGGAAGTGTCACACTCGCCTATGACATCTCGGCCGGGCAGGTTTGGCAGACCGCGCTGGAGGGAGTCGATCTTCCTCCGCTGGAGATCGAGATCATCTAGCGTGCGATAAGCCGCAGGGCAGTCTTTACTCCGCCTCACACCATCCGTCGGACTGCATCTCGTTGAGCCGGGAGGCAGTTCGTGCAAACTCGAACGCATTGAGACACCTTCTGTCTAGAGCCGATCAGGCGTGCGTGTTTTGCAACCAAGTAGAAAGCCCGCCTTTGTGGTTCGTAAACATGGCTGGGCAGGGCGGAGACCTCAGATATCGTAGGCCTTAGCGGACATTCGATCGATTTGCAGCGAACGACTGCTATGAGTATCCGTCATGACCAAGCCCATATCGATCCAACCGCCGCCGGTGCCCGCCAAAATTGGCGTGGCGGGCACCGGCTCAATCTTCGCAGATCGATGGGAAAAGCATAAGACAAGCCCCTAGTAATCCTTCTCTTAGATACCCGCCCAGAATTTGAAACTCATTGAACTCTGAGTTGGATTCGTTCAGTTTTCCCAGTATTCTATGGATAGAAGGATCGCGAGGAGCATCCAAGATGTCAGACAAGTCTTTTGAATTCGACCATGGTAAACTAATTGATTCCGTGCTGTCAGGGGATATGAATGCACTTTCAGAGGTTCTCAACTACGAGGATGTGAATGAGGCCGATCCTGATGGTTGGACCGCTCTTCACATCGCTGCACGAGAGGGAAACACTGAGGCTACTCAACTGCTCTTGAGCCAACCTTTAATTTGCATTGATGCAAAGAATAAGTGGAAAAGCACTCCTCTGATGATTGCTGCCGGAAGTGGTAATCTGGCTATCATTGACCTTCTGTTAAGCCATCCAAGGATCCAGATCGACTTGCAGGCAGAATACTACGGACGCACCGCACTGATCGAGGCTGCTGTGAAAGGGCACATTTCAGTGGTCAAGGCGCTTGTTTCCAATGGCGCAAATGTCAATGTTACGGATAAGACAGGCCGAAACTCGGCATTGATTGAAGCCATAAAGAACGGGCATTTCAATATTGCAACGTACTTGCTTCGCTCAGGCTTGGTGGATTTCTCCGACCGTGACCTCAGGCTACAGGCGCTCATTTGGTGCGGAAACCATGGAGAAGATGTCCTTCGATCCGAACTCGACACTGCGATTAACAGGTTCTTTGAACAAAATCACAGAGCCGCTTCCTAGGCGATTCCAACGAGACCAATTATAGTAGTTCCAAATGGGGAAATTCCGCGCGAAGGATCAATGCTGAAAAGACGCGTGACTAACAGCGGCTCTGTCCCGCAAAGCGGTCATTTATGAAGGGCGCGGCGAATGGCTGCTCCGTGCCCTTCGCGATCGATGGTGCACCGACCACGAATTTCGCAAATGGGCGACCGCTGTATAGCCAAACAAGATTGAACGGGTTGCGCTAAAAGTTTTGATGCATGAGATTGCAGGACACCCGCCAAAGGAAATTGCCACATGAAGATCTATGGATTGAGCACCTGTGCAATTTGTCAGAGGGCCCGAAAGGCGTTGGAAGCAGAGGGCAGGGACGTCAGTTTTCGTGATGTTCGGGCCGAACCGCTGAGTGAAGCAGAGTTGGGCGAGCTGATTGCAGAGTTCGGAGATCGGCTAGTGGATCGAAAATCGAATGACTACCGGGCGCTCAATGACTGGCTAAAAAATTCGGAGGCAGATGCCCAGATATCAGCCCAACCAAAGGTGATGACCCGCCCGATCATACGTGATCGGGATGTGTTTTATCTAGGATGGGATGACGCGGTTCAAAAGGCTTTGCTTCAGGGTTAATGTCCTTGGATGAAGATGCGGGTTAGAAGCCGAATGCCCACCCTTCAGTCAATATCGGGCAGCTTTGTCCCATACATGGCGCTTCCATTTTGAGACGTTCTGCGATCACTTCTGGAGACCAGCAGTCTTCCAGTCGATCACTCACAGTCGCCAGCTGTTCGAGGTCCTGAACGCGCCTTTTGCGCTTCACAGTAGCTCTGATCGGCCAACATCTGTGACGTCATTTGCCATGAGCCTTCAGCCTATGGGACTTCGTCATCACGCCACGCGTTGCGTTTGGTCTTGAGGTGGAGTGTTTCACGGTCTCCGCCAAGTGCATCAGAGATCGTAGTTTTCGATGCTTTCGTATGAAGCATTTGCCCCAAGACTCGACGTCCGTAGTGGTTCAATTTGCAATGAGGTTTTCCGTTACATCCTCCTGCTCTTCATTAAGAATTTATCGAGTGATGCAATCCGAAATGAAACGTGCCCTGCAACAATTAGATTATGACCAAAAATCGCAAAAAAGCGGCGCCCGATTGGGCGCCCCGCTTTATCGGTTGAGGGTTTGAAACTTAGGATTAACCCATTTTCTCTTCTGCCATCGCAAAGTAATCTTCGTAACGCGAACGTGCTTTGCCGCGCTGACGGACGTCTTTGGCGACGTCAATTTGTTCCTGGGTTACGTCACCAACAAGCACAAGACCAACCATGCCAGTCGACTGATGCGGTGTGCAGTGGTAGCCGTATACGCCGGGCACATCGAAGGTGACTGTAATGTTGCCGTTGATGTCGCCCTTCCATTCGGCGGCGCCATCGGGGAGCATATCCTTGGTGGAGGCCGAGTTGTGGCCGCGGTCGGTTGAGGTAAAAGTAACTGAATCGCCCTCAGCAATTTTGATCACAGGTGGATTAAACACCTGACGCTCTCCACTTGCGTCCTTGTTGAGCATTTCAACGACATGATCAGTGTTGTGGCTACCAGCGAACGATTTGAGTGGCACGGTTGCAAGCGCAGTCGCGCCAATGAGCTTAAGGCCGTCACGGCGAGTAATTTTCATAGAAACTTCCTTCCAGTTAATACCTGGCCCCGCGTAACCACGCTGTGCCCGTCCTTATATCATCTAGGCGTTGACAACACTTAGACAACTGCCCGTGCAATTGCACACCGCTGCCACAAGGAATTAAGCGCCTCGACAAGATATGCAATATCACTGTCCGTATTAAGCGGTCCTGGGGTAATGCGAAGGCGCTCGGTTCTCTGAGGAGTTGGGTCTTTGCCGGAAGCATCCGCTCCGCTACCAAAGTTACCATAATCTCTATTATCGGCCTTTTAATTGTAGCCGCAAAGTTAGAATGTCTCACATCTGCAAGAAGTGTCACACTTCCCTGTTGATCAAGCAGGATTGGAGTTGAACCATTGGTTCTGCGACCCTCAGTCACCTTGGCAAAAGGGAACCGTCGAAAACACCAACAACCGCCT
>NZ_JBVCWP010000205.1:0-6841 GCF_057460485.1 Boseongicola sp. | reverse complement strand
GTATTTTTCAGGAAGACGCTTGGGATCCTCCTTGCCTTTTTTCAGCCTTCTACGGTGGAAAAGCCACCAAATAGGCCCCGAAACTTGTGAAAATGCAAGATAGAGGCGCGTAAGCGGAGACATGGCGTCAGGCTGCGCCTCGGTTCAATAGCCTCAGCATTGTGATAAGCCCGACGGGGCTACCCTCGCTCGCAACGAAGGCCGCCGAGATACGTTTCGTCTGCAGAATCCGAAGCGTTTCTCCGACAAGCATCTCTGGCGACAAAATCACCGAGCCTTTGGTCATCACAGCCATCGCGGGCGTCTCGTGAAGAGCGACTTGCATTGTCGATGCGGCATTTCTTTCAAGATAGCGACGTATATCGCCATCCGTAATAACACCTTGCAATTCACCGTCTTTGGTCACGCCAACGATACCCTGCCCCTTGGAAGACAAAATGTTGAGGGCGGCCATGACCGGAGTGTCTTGTGCCACCAACGGCAGATCTTCACCTTCGATCATGATTTCGTCCACGCGTTTCAAGGCAGCACCAAGCGAACCTCCCGGATGGAAGGAGTGAAAGCTTTCCTCGCTGAACCCCCGCATTTGCAAAACCGCGATCGCAAGTGCATCGCCCAGCGCAAGCTGAAGCAAGGTCGACGTTGTCGGGGCAAGGTTGTGCGGACATGCCTCGCGCACTTTGGGAAGGACCAAAGCCACATCTGCGGCGCGCGCCAAAGCGCTTTCGGCGGTTCCAGTAATGGCTATGAGGCGGACGGCATGGCGCTTCGCATATCCGATTACATCCGATAACTCGCGGGTTTCCCCCGACCAGCTTAACGCAAGGATGACGTCATCGGGCTGCACCATGCCAAGATCGCCATGGCTCGCCTCAGCGGGGTGCAAGAAATAGGCCGGCGTGCCAGTAGAGGAAAACGTCGCGGCCAGCTTAGCCCCGATATGCCCGGACTTTCCAAGACCCGTCACGATTAACCGGCCCGACATTTCGGAAATCAGCTCCAGCGCCTCGGCCAAGGACTGATCCATCGCGCCCAGCCCTTCCGACATTGTCTTCAGTGCCGCAAGGTCGGTTTCAATGGCCGCCTGTATCGCGCTGGTCGTGTTCATCGCTCGAAACCTTTCGTTCGCCACCGGCATAGAGGATTGCGGCTGCGCAGCAAAGACTTAGCCGCGCAGACTATGCTTTGACGACCTCGTCCAATGCCTTTAGCCGCCTCAAGAGCGCAGGCATACCGGCCAATGGCACCATGTTTGGTCCATCCGATGGTGACCGCGCAGGTTCTTCGTGAGTCTCAATGAAAACGGCAGAACAACCGACGGCAACTGCAGCGCGGGCGAGCGGTGCAACGAATTCTGATTGCCCGCCAGTCGACCCTCCAAGCCCCCCCGGCAACTGCACCGAATGTGTCGCGTCAAAGACCACTGGGTAGCCGGTTTGCGCCATTATCGGCAGGCTTCGCATATCGCTTACAAGCATATTGTAGCCAAAGCTTGCCCCGCGCTCGGTAAGCAAAATTCTTTGGTTACCAGTACTTTCCACTTTGTCGACGATATTTTGCATGTCCCAGGGCGCCAGGAACTGACCCTTTTTGACGTTGATGACGGCGCCCGTCTCGCCGGCGGCCAAAAGAAGGTCGGTCTGGCGGCACAAAAACGCAGGGATCTGCAAAATATCGACGGCTTCAGCCGCGGGAACACACTGAGTTGTGTCGTGCACATCCGTCAGAACTGGGCACCCAAATTCGCTGCGGATGGCCGCGAGTATCGACAAGCCTTCGTCTATTCCAACGCCGCGCTTCCCACCAAGGCTGGTGCGGTTGGCCTTGTCAAAACTCGCTTTGAAGACATACCCAATTCCGATGTCTGCACAGGCCTTTGCAAGCGTTTCTGCAAGCATGCGGGCATGATCAAGCGTCTCAAGTTGGCAGGGTCCCGAGATAAGCGTTAGTGGCGCCTCGTTAGAAACCGAGAGCGCGCCTATGGATACGGTCTTCATTTCAAGCCTTCCCTGGCCATAATTGCCTCGATGATCGGAACATCAGAAGGGTTGTTCAGTTCCCAGAAATCGTGGCCTTTGGATTCAACTTCCACGCATCTCACCGGTATCGCGTTTTCCAGAAAACGGAGTTGCTCCAAGCCTTCACGTTTCTCAAGCGGGCCTTCCGGTAAGCCGTTGTAGTGCATTAGCGTCTCAGGTTTATAGGCATAGCAACCAACGTGGTGGAACACTGAAACCGCATCCTGCGGTGCGCCATCATAAAACGGCAAGACCTCCTTGGAAAAGTAAAGCGCGTCGTTGTTGGCTCCAAAAACGGCCGTAGTGGCCCCTACACGCCCTGCTTTTCGGTCGGTCTGAAGTTTCGCCAAGTGCTCGGCGGCCGTTTTCAGAACCGGCGTCGCCATATGAATTGTGGGGTCCTCCGCCAGAGCATCTATCAATGCCTCAACGTAATGGGGCGGAGTTAGCGGCGCATCCCCCTGAAGGTTAACGATAATATCGGCAGGTTCCGACAAAAGGGCGACGGCCGCGGCGCAGCGTTCCGTGCCATTCCGGCATTCCGGCGGGGTCATCAATACGTTTCCACCAAACGCTTTTGTAGCTTCCGCGATACGCGCATCATCGGTCAGCACGAATACTTCGGCGACCGAAGACACCTGTGTTGCCGCGTCCCAGCTGCGTTCGATAAGGCTCTTGGCAATTCCTGTGGCCCCTCGCAGGACGGCAAGGGATTTTCCTGGAAAGCGCGATGACTGGTATCTCGCAGGAATAAAAATGACAGTTCGCACGCTTACCCGCCCCGTTGTTGCACTCTCGACTTAAAGAAAAGCGGGGCGCTCCGCAATCCGTAGCCACCTATTCACAGGTCGACATGCCCGATGCAGCGGCTAGTCTGGCATCCAAACCACCCCACGAAAGGGAGCGCCTTGGGCAGCCGTATATTCTCAGACAAGAACCGCCCGGTGCATCTCGGACCCTTCCCCCTAGAACGCCTGTCGCGCGGCGACCTGCCGGATCTGTCAGCCGTCGCGGAAGACCCGACAGTCGTTTTTTCAAGCGAGACACCCGAGGCCCTGATCAACGCTATGAGCGACTATCAGGCGATGATGGATGCTATACGAGATGGATTGATCAATCGGACACGATCAGAGATCCCAAGCGATCTGACCGAGCGATCCAACCACCTGAAAAGCTTTGGCTACTTCAACGACGCGAGCATGGTTGGCATTGGGCCGCTGCCCGATCTAGCAAGACGAGAAACAACTGTTCGCAACCCCGAGATTGATCGGCTTTCGCATGATCTTTCGACGCGACAAACAAAGACGCTCGCAAGCGGCATTGACATGATCATGGCGGATCTGAAGGAGTCTATGGCTGCCCCGCCGACGGATATTGATGGGCATAAGTCTACTATTGTCGTCTTGAACGAAGCTCCTCGCCCGCCCTGGCCCGATGAACCCGGCGCGACTTGGTTGCGAGACGCAAGTGTGCCTGCAGCCGCGCTGCGTGCGGCGGAAACAGCTGCGGTATTGGCAAATTATATTCGGCTGCTGGGCTGGGAAGCGCGGGCACATACTGTGACGTCGTCAGATGTTCACTTAAACCGGCTTGGTGTGGCATCGGGGCTTCTTTCTCACGAAGACGGTACCGTGGAGGCCCCCTATATCGGTGAAAGCTTCGGCCTCGCGGCAGTTACGACCACGATGCCCCTCCAACATGACGCCCCCTTGGTGCCAAAGGCAGAACAGCCTTGGTTTCGGACGTCGGGGCCAAGCTGGTGGCTTGGGACATCGGGGGCCCGCCGGACCGGTATTGGCGGCAATCCCTTCAAGTCCAGAGCTTTCCATCTTGGCCCGCATCCTTTTGAAACGCTCAAACGTGTCGAAACTCCCACAACCTATATTGATGAGCCAAACGTTGCGCGCGTTCCTAAACGCACCGACATGTTTGCCCGCGCGCAGTTCGGAGACATGGGCCCGGCGCTCCAAAAAGGAGCGAAGGGCGGGTACTACGCGCGAAAGGCAGCGACATCGAGCGCGCAACGCCGCCTGCTGGGGGCTTTCGTTTTGCTTCAGGATGGCCCCGCAAAGAGTGACCCGAATAAGAGTGATGCCGACGAAAACGCGCTTGCGATCAAAGCTGCGAGTTACTTTCTCGGAATAGACGCAGTTGGGATCAGTCGATGTCCCGAATGGGCGTGGTATTCCCACGATGCAACCGGCGCTGCAATCGAGCCAACGCATGATCAAGCCATTTCGATGATTGTCGATCAAGGCCACGAAACGATGGAGGGCGCGAGCGGCGATGACTGGATTAGCGTCGCGCAATCTATGCGCGCGTATCTTCGGTTTTCGCTTCTTGGAGGGATTATCGCAGAACAAATCCGCAATCTGGGGTATTCCGCAAAAGCGCACACGGTGATGGACGGGGAAGTCTTGCAACCTCCGCTGCTCTTATTGTCTGGGCTGGGCGAAGTGAGCCGCATCGGCGAAGTCATCTTGAACCCGTTCCTTGGACCCCGCTTGAAATCCGGTGTCGTAACCACCGACATGCCCCTTGCGCACGACAAGCCGATTGATTTCGGAATGCAGGCATTTTGTGAGGCCTGCAACAAATGTGCGCGCGAATGTCCAAGCGGCGCGATTACCGCTGGTCCCAAACTGATGTTCAACGGCTATGAAATTTGGAAGTCAGACAGCCAGAAATGTGCCACCTATCGGATCACCACCGAAGGGGGGGCGATGTGTGGCCGGTGTATGAAGACCTGCCCCTGGAACCTTGAGGGTCTGTTCGCAGAAAAGCCTTTTCGATGGGCTGCGATGAATATACCAAATGCTGCCCCTGCCCTTGCAAAACTGGACGATTACGTTGGCAATGGCGGTCTCAACCCGGTCAAAAAATGGTGGTGGGATTTGGAATTGTCCGAAGGTGGGCACTACCTTCCGACCAAAAAAACCGTCAACGCACGCGACTTGCAACCTGACTTGAAACTCAAGTACGAGGATCAAACGCTCGCCGTTTATCCCGCCAACTTAGCTCCTCACCCTTGGCCTTATCCGTTTGCAATGGACCGTGAGGCCGGAATTGAGGCCTATCAGGCACTCGTCACCGCTGAGGAATATCAACGCCGACAGAAAGCCGGTGACGACAGCTTGGTGCATCGATACTCGGCAAAAGGCGAAAGTCCGGTTCTTCGCGTCGTATGCTCCAAAGCAGAACAGATGACACCGGATATCACAAAGTATGAATTTCGCGATCTCGATGGGAACGACCTACCCGCTTGGGACGCAGGTGCGCATCTTGATATCGTGGTGGCCCCGGAATACCTTCGCCAATACTCGATGTCTGGCGACCCTGCCGATCGCTCGGTTTATCAGATTGGTGTTTTGCGTGAGGACAAAGGTCGCGGCGGGTCTGCGTTGTTACACCGGATATTCTCTGAGGGCCGCAAAGTATTTATCTCCCGCCCAATCAATCACTTCCCGCTCGTTGAAGACTCCGAAATGACATTCCTGATGGGGGGCGGGATTGGCATCACACCCATGATCGCAATGGGGCATCGATTGCACGCATTGGGACGCCGCTTTGAAGTCCACTATTCTGTCCCATCGCGGGCTGGTGCGGGGTATCTGGAGGACTTGGAGAACGCACCTTGGGCAGAAAACTTGCGGCTGCACGTCTCGGACGAAGGAAGCCGGGCAGACTTTGGACGCCTGCTTCCTACATATGAAAAAGGAAGCCAAATCTACACATGCGGCCCCGATCGCTACATGCAGGCGGTCCTGAATGCGGCACAATCTGCCGGTTTTCCTGAGTATGCCCGGCACTTGGAGTATTTTTCTGTCCCAAAAATTCCAGAATACGAAAACCACCCATTCACGCTTCGGCTTTCAAAGTCCGGCAAAACGTTTGAGGTGCCCGCGGATAGGTCGGCTGCAGACATCCTGATTGAGAACGGTGTGCCGATCGACCTGAAATGCTCAGACGGTCTTTGCGGTGTTTGCGTCTGCAATGTGGTCTGCGGAGCCGTGGAGCATCGCGATTTCGTTCTGTCCAAGTCGCAACGGGAAAGTCGAATGATCACCTGTCAATCGCGTGCAGCTGAGCCGAACGGTGTGGTCGAGCTTGATCTATGAGCTGGTCAGGGCCGACTTAAACTATTGATAAGCCGCGTCGCCGACGGCATGCTCCAGGCGAAAGTAGGTCATCGCCAATGCAGTCAGAAAAAGCCACAGCACTATTTGGCGTCATCGAAGCGCGTCGAGACGACCTGATTGCGCTCACGCAGGAATTGGTCCGTATTCCGACGATCAACCCGCCCGGCGATCACTACCTCGAGATCTGCGAATATCTAAAACGTCGTCTGGAAAGCTCAGGGTTTGCAACCGAACTGGTCCGCGGCGAAGGGACACCCGGCGACAGTGACCGCTACCCTCGTTGGAATATTGTGGCACGACGGGACGGACGGCATTCCGGGGAGTGCGTCCACTTCAACTCGCACACGGACGTCGTTGAAGTGGGACACGGGTGGAGCAAGGACCCCTTCGCCGGCACTCTTGAAGACGGCAAAATATTTGGTCGCGGGACATGTGACATGAAGGGGGGCCTGGCAGCTTCGATTATTGCTGCCGAAGCGTTTATCGAGACATGCCCAGACTATGCGGGCGCGATTGAAATCTCGGGGACCGCCGACGAAGAAACAGGTGGGTACGGTGGCGTCGCCTATCTCGCGGAGAGGGGCTATTTTTCGCCTGACCGCGTGCAACACGTGATCATTCCTGAGCCGCTTCAAAAGGATCGGATTTGTCTTGGGCATCGCGGCGTATGGTGGGCTGAAATCG
>NZ_JBVCWP010000204.1:0-6899 GCF_057460485.1 Boseongicola sp. | reverse complement strand
TTCGACGGACAATCCCGATATGCTTCTGGTGCTTCTGGTGCTTCTGGTGCTTCTGGTGCTTCTGGTGCTTCTGGTGCTTCTGGTGCTTCTGGTGCTTCTGGTGCTTCTGGTGCTTCTGGTGAAGTCGAAAGATGTGTTTCTGATCCACACTGTGAACGAACGTCGATTGTGTGGCGGGACGTCGTGCGGTCAAGACTGTTGGCGGTTGTTCAATATGGCGGTGTCGCCTGATGGCACGGGTGTGTTTTTGTGTCGAGCTACAGCCACTCGGCGTTCTGGAGCGCGCCGGTGGGCGGCGTAAAGTGCATCGACGTGCTTGATATGGACAGCTTTCTTGATACGCGAAACGTTGCATTTGGCGGGCAGAACATCTGGGTTCGACAGAGGTTTTACCCGCCGGTCTGCACCCATGAGGGGAGCAATGACCTTGCGATTCCAGAGGTGACGGTGACGTAGGCGACGGCGGGCCAAATGCCGCTACTTGCCAACCTCATCAAACCCCTACATATCAGCGTTATGACCGATCTCGCACATATCCGTAACTTCTCGATCGTGGCCCATATTGACCACGGAAAATCCACTTTGGCGGACCGGCTTATCCAGCTGACGGGCACTGTCGCGCAACGCGATATGAAAGCTCAGATGCTTGATAGCATGGACATCGAGCGCGAGCGTGGGATCACGATCAAGGCGAACACCGTGCGGATCGAGTATCCGGCGAAGGATGGTATCACCTATATCCTGAACCTGATCGACACGCCGGGGCACGTGGACTTTGCCTATGAAGTGTCGCGGTCGATGCAGGCGGTTGAGGGGTCTTTGCTTGTGGTTGATGCCTCTCAGGGGGTCGAGGCGCAGACGCTGGCGAATGTGTATCAGGCGATTGATGCAGGCCACGAGATCGTGCCGGTTCTCAATAAGATCGACCTGCCTGCGGCGGATGTTGATCGCGTGTCGGAGCAGATTGAGGACGTGATCGGGATTGATGCATCGAATGCAGTGCAAATCTCGGCAAAGACGGGCGTCGGTATCCCGGAAGTGCTTGAGGCGATTGTGGCGCGGCTTCCGGCCCCGAAGGGCGACCGCGATGCGCCTTTGAAGGCGATGCTGGTCGATAGCTGGTATGACGCCTATCTGGGCGTTGTGGTGATGATCCGGGTGATTGACGGATTGGTCCGCAAAGGCGATCAGATCAAGATGATGCAGACCGGCGCGAAATACGGGATCGACAAGCTGTCGGTGCTGAAGCCGCAGATGGTTGACATCGCAGAGCTTGGACCGGGCGAGATCGGGATTTTCACCGCGTCGATCAAGCAGGTGCGCGACACCAAGGTTGGCGATACGATCACCCACGAGAAAAAGCCAACGGCCGAGGCTTTGCCGGGCTTTGCGCCGTCGGTGCCGGTGGTGTTCTGTGGGTTGTTCCCGGTGGATACGAACGACTTCGAGGACCTGCGCGACGCGATTGATAAGCTTGCGCTGAATGACGCGTCGTTCACGTTTGAGATGGAAACGTCTGCGGCTCTTGGCTTTGGCTTTCGGTGCGGATTCCTGGGACTTTTGCACCTTGAGGTGATCCGCGACCGGATCGAGCGGGAGTATGACATTGACCTGATCACCACGGCGCCAAGCGTGATTTACAACGTCTTCATGCGCGACGGCACGATGGTTGAGCTGCATAACCCTGCCGATATGCCGGATATGACCTACGTTGAGCACATCGAGGAGCCTCGCATTAAGGCGACGATTTTGGTGCCGGACGAATACCTTGGGGACATTCTGAAGCTGTGTCAGGATCGGCGCGGGGTTCAGATGGATCTGACCTATGCGGGCAGCCGTGCGATGGTGGTGTATGATCTGCCGCTCAACGAGGTGGTGTTTGATTTCTATGACCGGCTGAAGTCTGTGACGAAGGGCTATGCGTCGTTTGACTACCAGATGCTTGGCTATACCGAGGACGCTTTGGTGAAGATGTCGATCCTTGTGAACGACGAGCCTGTGGATGCGCTTTCGATGATGGTGCACCGGGACCGGGCGGATATGCGGGGCCGGGCGATGGTGGAAAAGTTGAAAGAGCTGATCCCCCGCCACATGTTCAAAATCCCAATCCAGGCGGCGATTGGTGGCCGGGTGATTGCCCGCGAAACGCTTTCAGCGATGCGCAAAGACGTAACGGCGAAGTGTTACGGTGGCGATGCATCGCGTAAGCGGAAGCTGCTGGATAAGCAGAAGGCTGGTAAGAAGAAGATGCGGCAATTCGGAAAAGTGGAGATCCCGCAGGAAGCATTTATCAATGCGCTGAAGATGGATGGCTAGAGCACGCGACGCGACGCGCTGGACTGGTTCAGAAGTTCTTTTGCAACGTCCAGACTGCGCTCAAAGCGCAGATGGCTGGCGAGGATAGGCCTTGGTCTACGCTCCATCTTTCCTAAAAGACTAAAGTGTTGCGTTGATCCGTTGAGACTTTCGCCAATAGCGGGTGTTCAGATTGATCCAGCCTCGACCATGTAGTTGTTTGCAGAGCACATTGCAGCATCGGCCGATGCAAGAAAGAGCACCATGCGGGCAACGTAGACCGGATCGATCAGGTCGGGCAGACATTGACGGTCTTGATGTTTTTCCAGCGCTTCCGGTGTCGCCCAGAGTGTCTTTTGACGCTCGGTCATGATCCAACCAGGGACCACGGTATTCACGCGGATACGGTGTTGGCCCAGATCGCGCGCCATTGTGCGGGTCAGCCCGTGGACCGCAGCTTTGGCAGTCGCATATGCAGGAAACCCGCCACCGGCCTCCCACCAGGAATTTGAACCCATGTTGATGATTGAACCGCCGCCGGCTGCTATCATATCGGGCGCCACCGCCTGAATCGAAAAGAACATGTGCCGAAGGTTGGTATGCATCCGCTCGTCCCAAATGTCGGGCGTCACATCAGCCCAGTCATGGCGATCGTCACGGGCGGCGTTGTTGATAAGGACGGAAGCAGGGCCGATCCGCGATTTAAGATTGCCGAGGCCGGAGCGCAGCGCATCAACATCCTTGAGATCGCATATCTCGTAAGTGATATCGCCGGGGGTTGCGTCCGTAAGCGCGGCGCTGGCCTTTTGGTCTATATCCAGGAAGCCAACCCGGCTTCCTTGCGAAGCGAAGGCCGCAACTATTTCTGCCCCAATCCCAGAGGCACCGCCAGAAATGAACACTGTTTTTCCCGAAAGACTGGGATAGCTCGCGAAGTCTTGGCGCATGTCTTTGACTCTTCAAATTGTTGTCTTTGTTTTTGAAAACCGGTTTTGCCGGAGCGGGGCGTCTTCATAGGGTCCGCATATGACTAAACACAGCCCTTAGAGATACCTCAAGGCTCGCCCGACATCATTCTACTTTGACCAGTCAATCAAGACTACCCGAAAATGGTGTGCAGGATGTCGGCTTGGAGCCTCTTTTGGTCAGGGCCTGCCACTCACCCAATCGCAATGACTTCGATGCTCGTTAGTTCAGGTTCACCGCCCCTAGCGCCGCTGCCTGCCGCGATCCATAATTTTCCATCATGCACGCAGCAATTGGTGCCATGTCGCGCGCGATTGAGCGGCGCTCCCATCGACCATTTACCCGCTGTTGGCTCAAAGATTTGCATCTCACTAAAGGCTTCCATCCGGCCCGCTTCGCCGCCCACGTAATGGATCTTTCCGTTTAAGACGCCGGTTCCGCCTGCTGCAGTCTGCACAGGCAATTGCTCGGCATGGACTGACCATTCCTGTGTGGCGAAATTGAACACATCAACATCCCCGATCGTAGCAAAAAACAGTGCGTTGTAATCCGTACCGTTGTGGCGGCCTGTCTCGCGCCCTCCGAAGAAAAAAAGATTGTCGCCGACAATCGCGCAGGGCGCATGGTCGCGCTTTTTGGGCGCGTCTGGCAAGATTTGCCACTCGCCGGTCTCGGGATTAATCCGGTCAAACCAGGCTTGGGTGTCTGCGTGATGCCCGTCCACAATGCCACCTACGACATAAATCCAGCCATCACTATGCAGGGCACAGCCCGATGCACCGCGCCGTCGCGCCTGTGGTATTTCAGGCCCCTCTAGCCAGCGATCGGCCTCGGGGTCATAGATGTAAACGGTCTCCAGAGGTGTTTCCCGCGGAAACAACCCTGTCATTGTGCCTAGGAGCCAAATTTGATGACCCACGATTACTGGCTGAAAGTGATGAATTTCGATCGGTGGCGGCGCGCCATGTGTCCAGGTGTTGGTTTCGGGATCGAATATATCCACCGGTTGGATCCGTCTTCCCCCAAACAGATAAAATTTGCCGGCATAGCAAGCGAAGCCGTTTTCATGACGGCAATGCGGTGTGCCATTGCAATCAAGCGTGACCCATCCGGGCATACAATTATCCTTAGCCTATTTTCGAAGACAGCCAGTTGACGCCAAGAAGTGCTGAGGAGCAATCTGGAATTTACGCCCCTTCCACCACAAGAAATGGCTTGGGAGGTCAGGCGAAAGAGTTCTGATACATCTGGTATCGGAAAAATCGCCGGCCATCACTTATGGTGCCGAACTCGCTTTGCCACGTATCAAACATGGGATCGCAGGATACGACGAAAATATCTACTAAAACGGGTTAAATGTAGATGGTTAGGCTTAATATTCGGGAAATAGGGCCGTGCCATACTCGATAGTGACTGTTCATGACGTGATCGAACGTCCCGACGCTTAGTTATCCCGATGGAAAGCAAGCGTTTTGTGAGTTCACCCAACTCGCCTGAGCCGCGCTTAAGGGTCGGGTGCCAGCCACTAGGTATCCGCCCAAAGACAACCCAAACCTGGCATGCATCAAGGCCCTACCTCTCAAACTCAGGAACTCTCCCGATACCCCATCCTATGGCGGCCCGAATGCTCTTTCTTACGCTCGCCATTCATATCTTCGTCGGCACCACACTTGCTGGGTCCGCTAGTATTGCGGCTTTGACGCTTGGGTTTGACACGGCCCAGGCGCTTGTCATCTCGGGCGCCGTTGGCTTTCTCGCCGCGCTCCCTCTTTCTTGGTACATTGCGAAGGAAACCCAGACGGGGGTGAAATAGAGGCCTGGGCGTCGCAATGGTACATGCGTCGGGGCCCCTTTCGCAGAGGGCCGCGGCGGCGCGCATTCGTCTCACACCACATTCCCGCCACAGTCTCGCGTTAGGGATTACCAGACCTGACATGAAAGAGATTTTGATATGACTGCTCTTATGAATACCTTTTCGACCAGCTCTGGCATCGCGGTAGCGGGCGTTCTGTGTGGCGTTGCACTATTATATCTTGTGGTGTCGCGCACTCTGAAAAAACGGAGCGAAGAGAGCTAAGCGTGCGTGGTGTGAGCGGAGAATAGAACCAACCCCATTCTCCCCACACTTCCGTCAAATCCTGACCACAATCCTCGGCCACACAATCTCCGAACATCGTTTTTAGGGATGATATTATGGAAGTTGTTATGAGCCTTACGACCGCCGGATGGGCGGTTTTGGTCCTTGGTTACACCTCGGGCGTAATTTTGTTGTATAAGCTGATGGTGCGCACGCTGCGTCGCAATCGCAGCACGGATGCCTGACGCCTAAGGCCGCCAAGCAACGCTAACATAGACAGCGGCGGGAAAACTCCGCACAGTCCCCTCAAAAAAGGAAGGGGATGTTTGCCATGTCACCAGAGCTTCGCCAGACGATCGTTCACGCACGCACTGCTGAGTATTCCGGTATTATGCGTACTGTCATATTTGCTTTCGCGGTGATCGGAGCGGCGCTTCATTTCGGACCGGGTGATTACTCCGCACCGCTTATGGTGCTGACGCTGACGGTGACCGCCTATGGTGTATTGGCGGGCGGATCGGCGCTTGATGACATTCACGCCCTGAAATCTGATATGACCGATGACTTTAAAGCGACGACTTATGGCGCGGGCGTTCTGGCGCGCGATATCTTGAAGCTGAAGCTGGCGTCTTCGGTGATGCTTGGGCTGACCGGGCTGGCTGTGGTGCTGGCTATTTTATTGTAAGGGCTTGGCCTTAAAACAGGTCGTTGCCGCGATCTTCAGCGATTGAGTCTGCGGCGACGGCTCCGACTGCGCCGATGGCGACGGGGACACAGCCCGAAAGCGCTATGGCGCCGAGGATCAGGGCACAGATGCGTGTGAGATTTCTGGACATGCTTGGTCTCCTTTGAAGAGGAATTTGGCGGTCGCGTGGACGGTCGGCAAGGATAAATTGCGCGATGTCAGCGATTGATGTGGATTTCTCCGGGGTTGATGGAGTGGGATTGGCGTGATTCTATTGCGGCGGACAGCCTGCGGGTGTGACGCGCGGGCGCCGCAAAGGAGGCGTGGGTCTTGGCAATCTGGCGATTGAGTGCGGCGGCGGCAGCGGTGGTCTTGGGCATCGGGGTGGCTGAGGCGGGCGAGCGGGAGCGGCTCGGCTGGTCTTTGGCGATTTCTAACGATTCCATCGGGGAATTTCTGGACCGGTGGCAAAGCGCGTCGGTGCAGTATGGCGCGTTTTATGGGTCTTCTTGGGAGGGGGCGGCTCCGACGAGGTTCGGAGAGTTGTTGGAGTTTCGGTTTCGCACGGACATTTTGACGCCCTCGGACTTGGAAGCGCCTGACCCCAGCGATCGGCGGCATGCAGGCGTTTTGGCGTTTGGCGTGCATTCCCATAGCGCGCCAAGTGGTTTTGAGGTGCGCGGCGGCCTTGATCTGGTGGTTGTGGGGCCGCAGACGGGACTGCTTGATTTGCAGCAGGAGTTGCACAAGGCGTTGGGGTTTACGGTGCCGACGTTGGAGGATTTCCAGATCGAAGATACGGCGCGGCTTAATCTGAGCGGTGAGATTGGTCGGGTCTGGGATGTTGGCGCGGCGCGCGTGCGGCCATTTGTTGAG
>NZ_JBVCWP010000203.1:0-6904 GCF_057460485.1 Boseongicola sp. | reverse complement strand
TCCGGTCCGTAAAGTCAGAGACGCCAATCTGCGACGGGACATATACACAACAGCAAGGTAGACACATGCGCTGTGCCCTGTCCGAAATTGGGGTTTCATACTGGGGTTTCATACCTGAACTCTTTGATTGGAACGCCGCTCTGGACTTGTCCCCATGCCCACTATTGCCAACTTATCAGATCGTCCGGAATGCGCTTGCCGCAGTTGTTGACTATGACGGACACTTGGACCCATCAAAGGGTCATGCCATCTTCGTCTACGATGCTCGAAATCCGGCCTACAAGCTAGGTGGCGCCGCCGACAAACAATTTAGGCAGGCAGCATCGGCATGCCTTGTACCCGGTCTCATTCGCCGCGTGACGTGGCAAGAGGTGGTTAGGGTTGGCGCTGTTTCTGCAGATTTGTTTTGGTTGCAGGAAGCTATGAAGGAAAAGCACGGGATACACCCAAACTTTTGACCTGTTCGGGTCTGCATTGGGCTCCTTGCTGCCGTTAGCCGCATCGCAGCGATCCTGCCAAACGATCTCGCCCCGACCAACATGAACGGCCCTAACCGGACTTTGGCCGCTCCATACAACGATGCGGTGCAGCTTTCGCATTGCGGCCATTCGCTATGGCGGGCATCTGGATTGGTTTTGCGGGGCAAAGAAGCCATTCAGAGTGGTCTGGGATTTGATAATTGCCGACCTGAAAGCTCATTGCTGATGATCTCAGCTCCAGCCCCCAAAGCGTGCAGCTTCCCCTCTGCCACGTTTCGCGGCAAAGGAGCCATACCGCAATTGGTGCAAGCGATCAGCCGCTCCGGGTCTACAAACTCCAGCGCCGCCCGAAGTGTAGCCGCCACCTTTTGGGGCGTTTCAACTTCGTTGGTGGCCACGTTAATTGCGCCTACTAGAACCTCCTTGTCTTTAAGTGTTGACATAACAGACAAAGGCACATGCGAGTCAGCGCATTCCAGCGAGACTTGATCAATGCGGCTGGAATTCAGGGCAGGAAAGAATTCTTCGTACTGACGCCATTCCTTACCAAGCGTCTCTTTCCAGTCGATGTTCTGCTTGATCCCGTAGCCATAACAAATGTGAACGGCAGTTTTGCATTTCAGGCCTTCAATTGCTCGATGCAGGCAATCCACACCCCATTCCGGCACCAGATGCATAAACGCATTAAATGCAGGTTCGTCAAACTGAATGACATCGACACCTAACGCCTCAAGTTCCAACGCTTCCTCGTTCAACAACTTGGCAAATGCCATGGCCATTTTTGCCCGTTCGCCGTAATGCTTGTCGGCAATCGTGTCACAGATCGTCATTGGTCCTGGCAGGGTGAATTTCAATTGCCTTTTTGCATGCTGTCGAAGGAATTTGACGCTGTCACCATGCACGGATTTCTTACGCTTTACCGCAGAAGTGACCGTTGGCACTGAAGCGTCATAGCGGTCGTCGCGGATACCCATGGTGGTCATCAGGTTCCAGTCAATGCCTTCAATTTCTTCTAGAAATCCGTGAACGAAGTGTTTTCGGAACTGTTCCCCATCGGCCTGAATGTCTATTCCGGCCTCATCTTGGATTTTGAGCCAGCACAAGGCTGCATCCTGCTGCCCCTCAATTAGCTGTTCTGCTTCGAGCCGCCATCCGGCCCAAAGTTTCTCCGGTTCGGCGAGCCAGCTCGGCTTTGGCAGACTTCCTGCAATTGTGGTCCTTATCATTTTTCGCTCCAGCTTGCTCGGTCTTCAATTCACTGAGCATACAACCTAACGTCCGACAACCGTACGGCTAATTTCTGGCACACTGAGCAAGTCAGCTCTGGGCCGTTCGCAACAGGCCGGATTTTCTGCTCATGCGACATGCTGCGGGACAGCATTTGATAAAGAGGGCTCCTTGCTGCCGTTAGCCGCATCGCAGCGATCCTGCCAAACGATCTCGCCCCGGCCAACATGAACGGCCCATTGCGGACCTTCACCGCCTCTTTATGTTGCTGCAGTGCGGCCCGTCATTGCGGCCATTCGTGCATCGTGCAGCATTTTGTTGGCTGAAACGTCGGTCTGCGGGACAAACCGGCCTGATGCGACTGCAGCGTAGATCGCCACGACGCTCCGGTCTGAATGGTGACGACGTCGCGGCGGTGCAGCACAGAATCTCCAAAGCGGTCGTTTACAAGGGACTGAAATGCTGAAGTCCAAACCGGTCGTTGGCTGCACGGGTGACAGATGTCTCACATGCGGACGACGCTGCCTTCCGCGGGCACGCATGCAATCCTAGAAATGGGGCTTCGTCAGAACCCGGTCTTCCAGCGAACGCCCGCGCCCAAAGCCGACATAGTAGGTCTCTTGCCCACCTTTGTAGAGCGGGCCGCGCCCCTTGCCTCCACTCTCGTGCCCGGAATCGTGGTCGTCTCCATGGTCGTCACCGTGGTCATCCCCATCGTCGTCACCGTGGTCATCCTCTCCACTATGCGGATCCTCGGGCCGACCGCGTTGTGCGCCGGAGTGACCGCTGCCGCTCCCTAGGTCTTCTGAAGAACCGTGATCCGTATCGTGCTCGTCACTGTCCTGTGCCAGCGCTGGTCCTGAAAACACCATCGCAAACACACCTGCCAACAAAAGACGACGACTAAAGATATCGCTAGACAAATCGCTTTTCCTTTTCTCTGAAACGCTTGGGGGCAGCGTTTTCGCCACCCCCAAACCGGCAACTAGTTCACGCCCTGCGGCCACTTAATTAACAAGGATATCCCCAGGCAAAATGCCGGGATGTACTTGCGTGTGCAGCAACTCGATCACTTCGAGAGCATCATCCGAGGCCGCGGTGAAGAGTGCGGCACCACCATCCGCTGGCAAATCACCATTCATAGCCTCGAGATACTCGTTGATGTCAACCTGCGAGGCTACAACTGTGTTGTCTGTATCAAGATAGAAGTAGGAATAGTCGTTCGGATACTCCCGATCATAGCTGAAGGTCGAGTAGTCATAAAAATCCCCCGGCTCAACCACACCGGTGATCACGTTCTGGTACACGAGATAATCAAGCGTGATGTCACCCGTCTTGTCCGCAACCGCGGCAAACAGCGACGCTGCGGTCTCGGAAGTTGCCAGAGCGCCTAGGACTGTCTCGATGTCCTCCTGTATGCTAGGAGTGGCAAGTGCCTGCGACAGCTCAATGTACAGGGCAAGGTTTTCGAGGGGAGAGTCGATAGTGCTGGTGACGCCTTCCACAGTGTACACGATGCGTCCGGCAGCGTCCGTGTCGATCGAGACTGCCTCGGAAAGCGATGACAAAGCCTCCGTCAACGCCTTGTCCGTCACAGTATCAGGAGAGCGCGCCACGGAAGCACGGCCAAAATCTACCTCGACCGGATCATAACCTTCCGGCACCTCGCCATCCTCCATTGAAACATATTCCCCACTAACCTCGTCGAGGAAGGAAAATTCTCCGTCAGTGACGATCGGCTCTCCTGTTATTGGATCACGAAGCAGGACGATCAGGTCGCCATAATCGTCTCCTTTGACGGTTCCAGGCTCTTGATTGCCACCGGAGCCCTTTTCGTCGCCCGGTCTGCCTTGTCCTCCCGGTACGCCAGCGAAATCCGGGCGATCGCTGTCTTCACCATCATCCTCCTCGATGATGATGATCACTCGTTCGCCCTTTCCGCGAAAGACCTGCGTCTCGATGCTGGTGCCGGAACCTTCTGAAGGTAAGCTTCTGAAGATGCCGCTCAGGCCCTGCGAGCCGCCGCCTGCACCAGCGCCTTGGCCGTTCTCGACATCACCACCGGACTGTGCGCCCTGGCCCTGTTTGCCCGCCCCTGAGCCCTGCTGTTGTGCAATCGCGATCTGAGGGGCGACAGATGCACTGGCAAGAGCCAACACGGCGCAACCCGATACGAGCAGCCTCTTCGGTGAACGGATGTTCAAAAAATTCGATGCCATATTCAATATTCCTATTTTTACTTGACCATCGCGCCCCGGTTGCCGAATCAAGCAGCGCGATTTCTGCAGTGAACAGAGCACAGATAACAAATTCCAAAATTGATATGTATCAATATGCCAGGCCAAATTCCGTCAGCGAACCGAATGTCGGATAGCTGTCAGAACTTCCGCGTCAATCCAATTCGGAAGGTACGCTCGCTGGTGTCGAAACTGTCGGTGCTCGCACCATACGTTATCGAGTTCGGATCATAGTCGGTCTGGGTAAAGTCCAGACGAGCATGCGTGTTTTGCGCAATCGCGAACTCGATACCGGCGCCTAAACGGATGCCATCGAGAGTCGGATTGTCAAAGGCAGATGTTCCCGATGTTCGGTAATCGACCTCGAATTCGGAGCGCACAGGTCCGCCGCGTAGGTAGATCAGAACGTTGTCATTCAGCAGGTAACCCAACCGCAACGCCGCGCCTATCGTGTTTTTCTTTTTAATGGAGTAAACGCGCCCTTCGGGACTACGCTCGATATTCCAGTTTGCGCTGGATAGTTCGGCCTCAACTTCACCACCAATATATAGGCCGTTTGCCTGGATGCCGTAGCCGGCAAAAACGCCGCCAGTAAAGCCTTGCCCTGCCCGCGTGGTATCAAGAATGAAATTGGTGCTCGTTGCATTGGGGCGGGGTCCGGTATTGTCGCTTTGCAGCGTGCCATGGCCTAGCTGGAATCCCGCATAGGCACCGGAAAAATCGGTTTCGACCACCTTTTCGACGCCTGTCTTCTTCGATCCGAGATCGTAAACCAATCCAAAGCGCGCAACGCTTTCAACGTTAGCGAAATTATCAGGCTCCGGCGTCGTTGCGGGCGACCCGATCCAGTAATCATCGTATGCGCGAAGTTGGTACTCCATCCGTGCAGCAAGGCGATCCCCCAGAGGGAATTCGCCACCGATGCCGACCAGCAGCCCAGTCTCACGTGTTGACCGTGTTGTTAGTGAATTAGTCCCTTCTTGATAGGTGCTGTCGAATTTGGCGGATATCACGCCGAACCGAGTGTAGAGCAGATTGCCGCTGTCGGTCCGCATCCCGGCAGTTGCACTGGCTGTATAGGCGTTCCCCCGCTCTAACGCGAATTGACGATCGCCGTCGTGCGGCCAGGACGTGTCATTGAATTCGATTTCGCCTTCGAGGCCGAATTCCAGAGAGCCATAGTTGCTCCGATATCCCCCAAACAGACCGCTGGAGATGCCGTCATCCCCGAAATCAGCGGTCAGGTTGCCACCAGACCCACGCGGTCCGTCGACCTTCGTGTGCAATGCGTTATGTCCGACCAGGGCACCAAGGAAAAACCCGCCGCCAGTCGACTGCGCGTTATTGCTCTCCGCGGCGTCGTATTGGGGTTCCAGCGCTGTGCCTAGGGTAAGGCTGATGCGATGCTGATCGAATTCAGCGCCCGCAACATCCGATTGCCGTTGCCGGAATTCGTAGTCGGCATCGAGGTAGAGTTTGGGATTGAAGTGGTAACGAAGGGAAACCCCGGTTTCCGTCAGAAGATCCGTGCGCGAGATGTTCTGGTAGTCATTCTGGCTAAGAAAGGCATACGCAGCGAATGACAAGTCGTCGGCAAACCGATGACGCAAACGCAGACCACCGGTACTCGAGACGTACCCGGACACGTCGCTGATGGTTGTTTCCTCGATACTCCGTTCAAGTACGGTGTCGAGCGTTGTCCCCTCTACGAGAGGCATGCTCAGATTTGCACCGAAATCCAAGGTCGTTGTCGTATCAAAGCGCGGATCATCGTAGTCCTGCGACATCACCCCCAAGAGCACTTCTCCGCGCATTGAGCCGATCGAGCCGGTATAGCCGATGGCAGCCTGATAGCCTTCTGAGCTGCGCTGATATCCACGCCCCTGATTGTCTATAGCCTGATCGTAATCACGCTGGTCATAGATACCCTGGACAAAGACTTCGCCGTTTTCCGTTTTAGCGACGCCAAGTCGCCCCCCGATCTCGATCTGGCGGCGATCGCGATCGTCGTTGTCGATCGGTTCCTCCGACGCGGGCGCATCCTCGTAGTCGAGGTCACGCAGATTGAAACCAAGCCTGAAGGTTCTGTCGGACAGATTTCCGCCGACCCCGAAAAATGAACTGGTTTCCTGCAATTCTGTCGGGCGCAGTCCGGTTACGTCATCTGGAGACTCCCGGCTTTCGTGGCCAAGAGCATAGTCCAACCCTCCGAACAGGAACGTGTCCTCATTGGTCCGGTACAGAACCTCTGCACCGAGATAATAGTCTTCGTAGTTTTCGCTGGAATAATCCGCATACCGCGCGATGTCGGCGTTGGCCTCGACATTCAGCCTGAAGTCATCCGCGCTATATGTCAGCTCCACCCATGGGCTCACGCTCGTCACTAGGTCCGTCCGTCGATCGTTCGGCTCTTTGAAAACATTGTCCGTGTATTGGGTGGCGAAGGCGACGCCTGCGTCGGTTTCGTAGTCGGAGGTTTCCACGTTTTGGGCGACGAGAGCCTGTGAAGAGATCAATGCAAAGGTCGAAGCTGCGCAGAATATGAGCAAGCGGTTCTTGGAAACGGACACGGGACAACCCCATTTGATCGTGAAACTGTTAAGTATAGAATATAGCAAACGTTCTTCGACCGAAGAGCTTGCTTTTTCCGAGGATAAATTTTTCTAAAACTGTTGCGGAATGGTTGTCGGTTTCGTGATTGGCGTCAAACCCGATGCGGGACAAGCCGGTCCCAATGAACAGCCAAAAATTCGACATGCCACGAGGTGGAAGTTCAAGTTGATGTGTGACGCCGACTGGAAGGCGGACTACAAGAGGATTGGACTTGTTCTGATTTCCAATGGGGCGAAGGTCGAACTCAAGCCGGAGAAAAGCGTGCTCGCCCGATACTCACAGTTGTGTGATCATCCGACATATGCAAAGTTTGCGATGTGACGGGCTCAGCCGGATTTCACCTGAGAT
>NZ_JBVCWP010000202.1:0-6932 GCF_057460485.1 Boseongicola sp. | reverse complement strand
GGCCGCGGCGCTGCAGCCAGCGCACACAACGGCAGCGTTTCGGCTTCGTCAAAAGGCGATGGGTTATGCTTTGCTCGTAAATGCCGGTGATCGACAGGGTGATTTGCGCAGCCTCAGGATCGGGGTTGATCTCGCGCGGGGGGCTGACGGGCTCTGGCACCACGCCATCCGTCAGGGCAAGACGCGAACCAGGAAGGAGTTGGGTCCGCTCTGGCCTGGCACCTCTGCCCTGATCGATGCACATCTTCTCGGGGACCGACCAGGCTGGATGATCGATGATCGGGTAGATGAAATGCACGGCATGTATCTCCTCACCCTCGGTGAGACTGTTCTGCACGCCGGTTATCTCAACACGCGGCTCAAAACGGATTTTGGAATCAGCGGGCACCTCGTGAGAACCCTGATCAATGATCTTCTACGCCGCGAACGTCCCGATGCCCTTTGGGCCTCTCAGCACATGCTCGGTCACACAGATCGGTTCACGCAGAACACCTACCGCAGCGATTTTGCTGAAAGCGGAGCCGTGCGTGAGATGGACCGGATTGTTGCCCATGTAGACCGTCAATGAGCAGCCCTTAGATAGCAGCCGGGTCATAAATCCCCATAAAGGGAAGGATGCAGAACGCGGATCAACTTGTGACTGTTAATCCTACTGACTGGCGTCAGTAGGATTAGCGATATGCCTTTCCAAGTACTCAAGTACGATGGGCTGTGTCGCAAGGTTTTCGTGACTTGAGTGCCTTTTGCGGTGGCTATACTTTTGACGCCGGATGACGGGTGGCGGAGGTTGTGATGGTGGATTTCAAGGGAAGCCAGTTTCCGAAAGACGTGATCTTGTATGCGGTCTAGTTCTACGTGGCCTTGTTGCACGGAGCGCCACTCGGCTGATATTGGTCACGGCTTATTCTCTTGAGGATGCTGTATATGCCGCACAAGTTCAACGCTGATCGGCGTGACAAAATTCCGAAGCGAAAGCAGCGGGTGACCAACTGGTCTGAATACAACGAGGGCCTGCGGCGGCGCGGTGATCTGACGGTCTGGATCAGCGACGACGCGCTTGAACTGTGGACGGCTCCACGTCGAACAACCCCTGGTGGTCAGCCATATTACTCTGATCTGGCAATCGAGCTTTGCCTGACACTGGGCATGGTCTTCAAGCAACCGCTGCGGCAGACCCAAGGCTTGATGCGCTCAATCGCGACGCTGCTGGGAGTGGAGATTGCAGTGCCTGATTTTTCCACGTTGTCGCGCCGGAGTAACGGTCTGATATTGCGACCAAGACCAAGGACAGACAACCAAGTTTCAATACAATTGGTGGTAGATAGCACTGGCCTGAAGATCTTCGGCGAGGGCGCATGGCTTGAGGAGAAGCATAAAACCAACGCGAAACGCAAAAGTTGGCGCAAGCTACACCTTGGTCTCGAGCTTGTTAGCGGTGAGATCGTCTGCTCTGGTCTAACCACGGATGACATTGGAGATCCGACTGCCCTGCCGGGGTTGCTGGATCAAGTCAATGGACCAGCTGACCTGTTTCTGGCGGACGGTGCGTATGACGGTAATCCAACATCTGTTTTGCTTGCGGCTCGGTTTGGGTTGATGATCGAGGTCATAATTCCGCCTCCCAAGAACGCAGTATTCAGTCCGAACGCGGCGCAGCATCCGACGTCACGCGACCGCCATATCGCCGAGATTGAAAGCAAGGGGCGCATAGCATGGCAGAAGTCATCGGGCTACAATCAGCGGAGCCGAGGCGAATCCCTAATGGGCCGCTGGAAGACCGTTATCGGGTCAAAGCTCAAGGCGCGCACCTTCAACAATCAGAAAACAGAAGCCAATATTGGCGTCCGCGTGCTCAACCGGATGACCGAACTTGGCAGGCCCAATTTCGAACGCACCGCCTGAAATCCGTCTCGGGAAGGGCGCGTTCCGCACTTAAGTTGATCTGTGCAACACGGCCGTGTCATTCCCTGTCCTCCCCTGACGTCTCTGGTCGATACGGATCTGGAATGCTGTGCCGTTCGATCTCTTCCAGCCGAGCATACCGATCCGCGAAAAGCCGCGCGACCGGATAATCATCGGCCCAGTCGACATACATCGTGTCGGTGTCCACCAACCCGTCGCGCGTAGCCCAGCCAACCGCCCGGCCAGAAGGATCGACCGTTCCGCGCTCAGCGACAGCGCCATCATGCGTTCGCATTCGATTGCAACGGGAGCGTCGGCCAGACGGTGCGAGTTTCAGCCCCAACGCATTGGGTTCGCTTTCGCCCGGATCATAGGACGCTGCCGTTCTCACCATGTCCGCAATCAGCGCAGGGGTGGCAAGGATGACGACGAATTCACCCGCCGCGTCGATGTTGCGGGTGGTGTCCTTCGCGCTGCCATCGGGTTTGTGCTGAAGGCCCAGAATGATCAGCGCCGGGTCCCGCCCAAACACGTTGAAGAACGAATAGGGTGCAGCATTGACCACACCCTGCGCGTTCACCGTCGTCACCCACGCCACTGGACGTGGGATCACCAGCGCCGATAACAGTTTGTAACGGTTCTGTGCGCTAATAGAGTCCAGATTCAGGAGGTCGGCCATGCGTCGGGCAGCACAACACCGGTCTGTGTGCCAATCCGCTGGTAATGCTCGATCCGGCGGTGCCGCCCGAAGTCGAAGATCGTCGTCTTTCCGAAAGCGCAGGCATCCATGTCACAGGCATGCACGATCAACTCGTCCCCTTCGGTTTCGGCCCGCGCCATGACATAGCCGTTTGGATCGACTATGATCGACCCACCCATGAGCGGATGGCCATCTTCATCGCCCGCCTTAGCGACACCAACCACCCATGTAGCGTTCTGATACGCGCCTGCAGTCATAGACAGGTCCGAATGGTAAAGGCGCTTTTCCAAGCCTTCGTCCGACATCTGGCTGTTCACTGAAGGCGTGTTGTAACCTAGCATAACCAATTCAACGCCCTGCAAGCCCATCTCGCGATAGACCTCGGGCCAACGGCGATCATTGCAGATGCACATGCCCATCAGCGCATCCATGTTGCGCCAGACCGGAAAGCCAAGATCGCCAGGTTCAAAATAGCGCTTTTCCAGATGCTGAAACGCGCGTTCGGTGTCGTATTCGGAATGGCCCGGCAGATGGACCTTGCGGTATTTGCCAATAATGTTCGCCTCGCGATCCGTCAGGATCGAGGTGTTGAAGTGGTGCCCATCCGGGGTGCATTCCGCATACCCAAAGCTGATCGCAATATTGGCTGCCTTTGCCGCATCGAATAGCGGGCGTGTGGCGTCATTCGGCATCTCGTGTTCGAACCACTGATCAACTTCGGCGGAGTCCTCGATGTACCAGCGCGGAAAGAACGTGGTCAGCGCCAGTTCGGGGTACACCACAAGATCGCACCCTGCACCCTTGGCCTGCTGCAACAAGGCGATCATGCGATCGACCACTGCTTCCCGAGTATCGGCCTTCTGGATCGCGCCAAGCTGCGCGCCTCCAATCACGATTTCCCGCATAGTGGCTCTCCCTGATTTATCATGCGTGCAAACTTTTGCCAAAACGGCTAACCACTCGCACCATTGGCCAAAGCAGCACGAGATAAACAAGTGCAACCAGCACGATGGGCGAAGCGTTGTAGGTGATGGACCGCGCCATATCTGCGGCGTGCAGCATTTCGCCAAGCGATACGACCGACGCGAGCGACGTGAGCTTGATCACCTCGATGGTGTTCGACAAGAGGTCTGGCAACACGTTGCGCACCGCTTGGGGCAATACGACATACGCCAGGGTCTGGGGCGCGCTAAGGCCGGTGGATCGCGCGGCTTCGCTTTGACCGTAGCCGACAGACTGGATGCCAGCCCTGAAGATTTCGCCGTAGTATGCTGAGTTATTGAGAAAGAACGCAATCACCACCGCCATGAAAGGTGACAGCTGCACCCCCGCGAACGGCAACCCGGCATAGACGAAGATCAGAAGGACAAGCGGTGGGATGGCGCGGAAGAAATCCACCAGTGCGATTACCGGCCATCTGATCCAGCGCGACTTCGCTGCAGAACCCAGGGCAGCAAGTAAACCGCCCGCCAACCCCATCGGGATTACAGCAAGACAGATTAGCATCGTCACGCCTAGTCCTTGAAGAATCATCGGCCATGCGGCGATCATGATCTCAAGGTTGAAGAACTGTTCGATCAACCGGTCCATCGCTTACGCCTTCCGCCAAACAAAGCGGCTTTCCAGCCATCGGGCAAGGATCACAAGCGGTAGGAACAGCAGCACATAGGCAATTGCGGCCAACATCAGCGGTGACGCATTACCTGAAAAGCTTTGCGCCGTGGTCGCCTGATTGAGGATGTCGGGCACCCCGATTACCGTACCGAGCGCTGTCATCTTGGTGATCGCAATGGCCCGATTAGTCATAGGCGGGATCGCCATGCGCATCGCCTGCGGTAGCACTACCCAGACCAGCGTGCCTGTAAAGCCAATGCCGGTGGACCGCGCGGCCTCCCACTGGCCGCGATCCACCGACGTGATCCCGGCCCAGACGATTTCTTCCGCGAAGGCTGCCAGCGTCAGGGTCAGTACGGCAAACAGCACGACAAAGCTCGACAGGAACAACCCTGCATTAGGCAAACCGAAGAATGCGATCAAGATCAGAACCAGCGGCGGTATGGCCCGGAAGACGTCGGCAAAGACGATGATGATCAACGACAGAAGACGGATGTGGTAGGCGCGCAGCATCGCAAGCGTAGTACCCAGACCGATGCCTACAACAACGATCAGCAATGAAAGCTGCACCGTAACCCAGAGACCGGCAAGGATGTCCGGTGTATAGCGCGTCAGCACTTCGGCGTTGAAAAACGTATCCAGAAAGCGCTCCCACTGGGTCATGTCAGTGATCCGATACCCGCGACAGGAACGCCTTGGTCCGCTCGCGTTGCGGCGCACCGAAAATCTGTTCGGGTGGCCCCTGTTCCACGATCTGGCCTTCATCCATGAAAATTACGCGGTCCGCAGCATCGCGGGCGAATGTCATCTCGTGGCTGACCACAAGCATGGTCATGCCGGAATTGCGCATGTCCCGCATTACCTCTAGCACGTCGCCCACGAGTTCCGGGTCCAGCGCCGAGGTTGGTTCGTCGAACAGCATCACCTTTGGTTCCAACGCCAGCGCACGGGCAATTGCGACTCGCTGTTGCTGACCACCGGACAGTTCGGAGGGGTAATTACTCGCTTTGTCAGCCAGCCCCACTTGCGCCAGCGCCTCCATACCCCACGCCTCGGCATCGGAGTGCGACATGCCGCGCACTTTTCGCAGGGCGAGCGTTACGTTTTTGACCGCGCTCATATGGGGGTAGAGGTTGAACGATTGAAATACCATGCCGATGCGCTGGCGGATCGCGTTAAGGTTTACGCCGCGCCCGGTCACAGGGTCGCCTTCCAGAAGGATATCCCCGGAATCGGGTTCCTCCAATCGGTTGCAACAGCGCAGCATCGTCGATTTGCCCGACCCCGACGGCCCAAGCACGAAGACCAACTCACTATGCGAAACGCTGAGATTAATGCCTTTCAACGCCTCAAACGTGCCAAAGGATTTGCGTAGGTTGCGCACGTCCAGAGATGGGATGGCTTTGGTCATGAGAGTGCCGTTGGGTCGGTCAGGCAAGTTTGGTGATGCGGGGATGGCCCCCGCATCACAGTCATATTTTACGCCAGTCTAACGCCAGGATCAGCAAGACGGCTCGTGCCCGTCGTCCACATACCCTTCGTAGCCCGGCTCTCCGAACCCGGCGATGGGCGTGACCGCGGCCGATCCCGCTGCGGGTGGCATACCGAACCATTTTTCATGCAGTTTTGCGATCGTGCCGTCGATCTTGAGGCATTCTATCACCGTTTCCACTGTGGCGCGCAGCTCCTCGTCGCCCTTGCGGAACGGCATGCCCCAGACTTTCCCGGTCGAGAACAGGTAGCTGGGCTTTACGTTCGGGTTTTTCTGCGCGGCCCACGCCGACACGGTGTTGCCCGCCACATTGGCAAAGGCGCGGCCCGACACCACGGCCTGAACCGCGTCGGTGTTGGTACCATAGCTTTCGACTGTCCAGCCAATCTCATCCGCTAATTCGCGCGCCCAACTGTCGTAGGCTGACCCTTTGTTGACCGCAATCACTTTACCGGCAAATTCCTTCATATCTGTGATTTCGGGCGCATCCGCCCCGACAAGGAACAAAAAGTCGGTGTTCAGATAGCCTTCAGAGAAAAGCAAGTTTCCAGCCCGTTCTTCGGTGATTGTCGTGGGTGCCACGACAAAATCATAGGTCCCCGCCTGCAAGCCCGGCAGGATGCCGGAAAACTGCGTCGCAACGATATCCATCTCGACGCCCAACCGTTCCCCGATCAGGTTGGCCAGATCGACATTGAAGCCTTCGATTCCGCCGCTCAGCTTGGGCATGGCGTGCGGCGCGAACGTGCCGTCCAGCGCGACAGTATATTTGTCCTGCGCTACTGCGGCACCGGTAAATAGTAACGATGCAGCAAGTGTTGCTGCGGTGGTAAAGCGTTTCATGATACAGATCCCCTTTGGTATTTTGCGTCTATACCAAATCATTGAGCAGCGTTGCTTCCCAAGCAATGGCACAAAATCAGTTTTCGATGAAGTTTTGCATAGCTTGATAAGTTTATAGTATACATCAGCCATTATTCGCCTAATTTTTGGGCGAAATGGTGCGTATTGCCCAATGAAAGGCATGCGGCCGATTTTGTTGAAAAACTCTTGCGCCGGAAAATCGCTGGGAGAAATCAGAACGGCTTTGTCACGTTAACTCAGTTGAACCAAAATAGCCGACGCTACCCCAGATCAAGCAGCCGCAATTTCGAACCACTCAGCGAATGACCTGGCGCGAGTTTGATGGAGAGTTCGCCGGGAGACCAGATGGCGTTGCAAATT
>NZ_JBVCWP010000201.1:0-6960 GCF_057460485.1 Boseongicola sp. | reverse complement strand
CTGAAACACTGTGTTTGAACAGAGTGTTAGCAGTGCAGTTGGTAACACCAGTTCGGCTCAGTGTTGCACGGAAGCGGACGTTGAGTTCCAGCTGCTTAGATGTCTGCTATGCGGGACTTTACAGACTTTCGCTGCAAGTGCGTCAATGTCTGGTTTAATGATAACGCAGCCGCCTTCCCTTGAAGCTCATCAAAGTCTGAGCTTTAGATGGCTGCCGATGATTGAACGAGCGCCGTCGCCAACTTATTCTCAATGAATTCGGTGAACACCCGAACACGCGCTGACATAAGTCGGCCTGGTGGCCTGACGGCCCAAACACTCCATTCGGGCTCGACAGCGAAGCGGGGCAGGACGGGGACAAGTGTCCCATCAATAAGTTGCTCCAAGACATCCCACTTAGATTTCAATGCAATCCCTGCCCCTGCAGAAGCGGCTTCTGTTAGCGCTTCCCCGTAGCTGGTAGTGAAATTGCCTTGTGTACGAACTTCGGTAGTCGTTCCGTCGCTGCCGCGCAGGCCCCAAATCCTGTTCTCATTGAGAACGATACAATTGTGGTTTGACAGCTCAGCAGGAGACATCGGTGTTCCCGATACCTTTAGGTAATCAGCCGACGCCACAAGAATGCGCGGATTGTCTGCGATTTTGCGTGCCATCAACGTAGAAGGCGCAAGGGCACCGATGCGTATCGCCAAATCGAAACCATGTTGCACAATGTCGAAGGTGGTGTCGCTGAGTTCAAGGTTGATGGACACATCAGGATGAAGGCGGAGAAATTCGCCAATATGGGGCGCGATATATCTACGCCCAAAGGATGCTGAAGCAGCCACCCGCAATTCACCGCGCAAGCTCGTCTCCGAACCCTGCATGTCGGTGATCGCATCATCGACGTCCGCTAGAATTTTCTTGGCGTGAGCAAGGAACAGTTCACCATCAGCCGATAACGACACAGAACGGGTGGTCCTGTTCAGTAACTTGCATCCGATCTGCGCCTCAAGTGCCTGGATGCGTTGGGATGAGGTCGTTGCCGAAAATCCAAACTCCAAACCTGCCCGCGCAATCGCACCAACGGTAGCCACACGGACATAGAGTTTCAGAGTTTTCAGATCAAAGCTCATTATCCTGATTTATCAAATAGAGATTGTACTTCAAGGTCAATTATCCTGACTGCGCGAGGCAGCTAAGTGTTCTTCAACAATGGCGTCGACCCATACAGCGCCCTCAAGCAGGAACGAAAGGCAAGACAATGACACAGATCACACAACACCAAATCCAAGAAGGGATGCGTCAAGCCCATACCAAACGAGCTGAAGCATTAGCCTTTGGCTTGCAGTTCATTCGTTCCACAATTGCGCGGGGCATGACCAAAATCGCAGCAATGGTCCAAACTACTGCCCGGGCAAAACAACACGCTTAGCACGACGCCAAACAATTTCAGAAAACAGGACAAAACGAATTGCTCGCATTTCCATAGCTGCTTACGGTCCTTCGTCGGATGGAACAGTATCCCTAATCGATCCCGTCGCATCACGCAGCCAAGGTAGCAATTCCGCCGTTCTAAAACACACATACCAAAGGATCGAGCCCATGAAAGCCGTCGCACTCACACACTACTTGCCTATCGAAGACCCAAATGCGTTTCTCGATGTAGACCTCGACATGCCTACACCCACTGGCCATGATATTTTGGTCCAGGTGAAAGCCATTGCCGTGAACCCAGTCGACACCAAAGTACGAGCGCCCAAAGACCATGTTGAAGAAGCACCAAGAGTAATTGGCTACGATGCCTCGGGCGTCGTTGAAGCCATCGGCCCAGACGTCACTAACTTTAAGCCGGGCGATGAGGTTTATTACGCTGGTGACATCACACGCTCTGGCACCAACCAACAATTCCATTTGGTTGATGCGCGGATTGTTGGGCGCAAACCCCAATCACTGTCACATGCTGAAGCTGCAGCTCTGCCGCTTACGACAATCACAGCCTATGAGGCGTTCTTTGATCGCTTAGGTATTGACCGCAATGGTACCAATAAAGGTCAGTCGATCCTGATCATCGGCGCAGGTGGTGGTGTAGGCTCGATTGGCATCCAGCTTGCAAAAGCCGCTGGTTTGACTGTGATAGCAACGGCTTCACGGCCCGAAACATCCGCATGGGTAACAGAGCTTGGCGCAGATCATGTTGTGAACCACCGCGAGGATATGGTGGCACAGGTTCGCGCCTTGGCAATGCACCACGTCGATCACGTCGCAATTTTTAACGACATGGGCCATTGGGATACCGCCGTTGAACTGATCCGCCCTCAGGGTGGTATTGTCACCATTGACGACACAGATGCACCAATGCCGATGGCCGGTATGAAAATGAAAGCCGCCAGCCTGCACTGGGAGTTTATGTTCGCCCGATCAATGCACCAAACAACTGACATGATCGAACAGCACAAATTGCTGAGCTACGTCGCCGACGAGATCGATGCAGGCCGGATAAGAACCACCGTGTCCCAGATCCTTACACCGATCAATGCGGCCAACATGCGGGAAGCGCACCGCTTGATTGAGACAGGTCAAGCAAAGGGCAAGATCGTCGTCGAAGGCTTCTAAGCGAAGACCCCAAGCAGCATGAGTGTTCCGGTTAACTGAGCACTCGCGGCTTTCACCAATCCAGCAACAATTCCAATTGGAAACAGACATGCCACACACAGATCCTGCCTATTTGAAAACTATCGAAAAGCGGCTGCTGTGGCTGTCCCACTGGATGATTCACAATGCAAACAACATTCGTCCCAAGGCAGATGGGATTAAGGTGGGCGGGCACCAAGCCTCTTCGGCGTCGATGATCTCGATCATGACAGCGCTCTATTTCTCAGCTTTGCGCCCAGAAGATCGGGTGGCGGTTAAGCCGCACGCGTCGCCTGTGTTTCACGCAATCCAATATCTCATGGGTAATCAGACACTTGAGAAAATGGAAAACTTCCGGGGCTTTGGTGGTGTGCAGAGCTATCCAAGTCGAACTAAGGATATTGACGATGTCGATTTCTCGACAGGGTCAGTGGGTCTGGGTGTTGGCATCACCCCATTCGCGTCACTTGTGCAGGATTACATCCAGGCAAAGGAATGGGGAAAATCTCATAAACTTGGCCGGATGATTGCGCTGGTAGGAGATGCCGAACTGGATGAAGGCAACATCTATGAAGCACTGCAAGAAGGTTGGAAAAACGATCTGCGCAACTGTTGGTGGATTATCGACTACAACCGTCAATCTCTTGATGGAGTTGTCCGTGAAGGGTTGTTCAAGCGCGTAGAACAGATTTTCGAAGCGTTTGGTTGGGATGTTGTACGTGTCAAATACGGCCAATTGCAGCGGGCGGCGTTTGATGAACCGGGTGGCGACAAACTTCGTCAGTGGATCGATGACTGCCCCAACCAGCTTTATTCCGCGCTGACGTTTATGGGCGGTGCTGTCTGGCGCGAGCGGCTCATGGAAGTTTTGGGTGATCAGGGTGATGTGAGTGCCTTGATCGGCCGACGCAGCGACGAAGAATTGGCCGCCTTAATGGAGAATCTCGGAGGGAACTGTGTGGCAACAATGGCCGATACATTTGCAGCTATCGATCATGACCGCCCCGTTTGTTTCCTCGCCTATACGATTAAGGGCTGGGGCACGCCGATCGCGGGTCACAAAGACAACCATGGTGGGTTGATGAACAAGATCCAGATGAGTGAATGGCAGCGTTACATGGGCGTAGCCGAGGGCGATGAGTGGAGTAAATACGCAACCATTCCCAATCCCGATTCCTTTGCGTCGCAATTGGCGAAGACAGCATTCTTTGCCAAAGGCCCGCGCCGTTTCGATGATGATTTGATTGATGTTCCTGCGATTAGGCTGTCATCAGATCGCGAAATTTCGACCCAGATGGCGTTCGGCAAAATCCTTGATGAACTATCCAAAGGCGACAGTCTATTGGCCGAGCGTATCGTGACAACGTCTCCTGATGTCACTGGAACGACCAATTTGGGGCCGTGGGTCAATCGCCGCAAATTGTTTGCGCGCAAGCATCAGGCAGACACCTTCAAAGCAGAGAACATTCCATCAACCGCCAAGTGGGACTTCGCGCCAGAGGGTCAACATATCGAACTTGGTATCGCCGAGATGAACTTGTTCTTGTTGTTGGCGGCGGCAGGACTTTCTCATTCGTTGTTTGGCAAACGGCTAATCCCAATTGGCACGGTCTATGATCCCTTCGTGTCTCGGGGTCTCGATGCGTTGAACTACGCCTGTTATCAAGATGCGCGATTTATGATTGTTGGCACACCCTCGGGCGTCACATTGGCCCCTGAAGGGGGCGCGCACCAATCCATCGCATCGCCTTTGATTGGAATGTCGCAAGACGGCCTTGCCGCGTTTGAACCCGCTTTCGCCGACGAGTTGGCCGTGATCATGGAATGGGCCTTTGGATACCTGCAAAAGGACGGCTCTGGCGATCCTGATGAACGCACTTGGCTGCGGGATGAAACCGGTGGATCTGTCTACCTTCGCCTGAGCACGAACCCGATCGAACAGCCGGGCACGCGGAGGGACGACGCGTTTCGTCAAGGCGCGATTGACGGTGCTTATTGGCTAAAACCTCCTGGCCCAAACTGTGACCTAGTGATCGCATATCAGGGTGTGGTTGCCCCAGAGGCGATAGCAGCGGCTGGTCAATTGCAACAATCACGTCGGGATGTTGGCGTGTTAGCTGTCACATCAGCGGACCGGTTGAACGCGGGTTGGACCGCTGGACAAAGAGTGCGCGCTGATGGCGCGACACATGCACGCAGCCATGCTGAAAAGCTTTTGTCAGAGCTCCCCAGCCATTGCACATTAGTCACGGCAATTGATGGTCATCCCGCAACACTAGCATGGCTTGGATCGGTCTGTGGCCACAAAACTGTTGCATTGGGCGTCGAACATTTCGGGCAAACAGGAACGATCCAAGATCTTTATCATCACTACGATCTGACCGCGGAACGCATTGTTAAGCGCGCTTTGCGAGCAACTGGACCTTAAGGAGAATTAACAATGAGTGCAGCAGCTTCTGGACCGCTTTGGCTGCCTCTAATCTCTCACCATGAAGCAAGCGGCGACTTGATAAGAAAAAGGTAGGTGTTGTCATAGAAGCCGCCATTCATGCGAAAGGCAGCATCTGTTAAAGAGGGCTCAAACCTGCCGTTCGCTGCGAACAGCAGCCGGTACATACATTTGGGCCGAAAGTAATTTTCCGACTCTAGGTAACCGGAAAGCAGTCCTCCATTTGATCTCTTCGCGTTGTTTCGCTTCGAAATTCTCTATCGAATTGCGGAAAGCGCACGAGTGCTGGCCTCTTTGATGTGCTCTTGCATTGCTTCCTTGGCGGCCTTCTTTTTTCCGTCCAAGAGCAAATGGATGATGTCTTCGTGCGCATCCCATGAGAGTTCGGCCAAATCACGTTGGTGCAAGATCCCCGCCATTGCACGTCGGATGTGATGCCAGTTCACGTGCATCGAACTTTCGATCACGTGGTTTCCGCTCCATTTGTAGATCTGCTGATGAAAGTCGGCATCGGCTTGAATAAGTGCCTGGACGTTGGAGGTTCTCAAGACGCTCCGGCCCGCATCGAGGACACGGCGCGCCTGTAATTCGGCGTCCACTGGCAGACGAGCTGACGCCAATTCGACGGCGAAGGGTTCGATCACCAAGCGGAACTCATAGACCTCATGCAATTGTGTCGGTCCGAGTTCTGTGACGACCGATCCCCGTCGGCCGGTGTCACAGACGAATCCATTGGCCTTCAGAATTGAAATTGCGCTGTTCACAGGTTGTCTCGACACGTTGAGACGGGCAGCGATTTCGTCTTGGTTCAGCCGCTCACCGGGCAGGATCTCACCGGAACAGATCGCAGCAAGAATGGCATCATAGGTGCGTTCTACCAAAGACTTAGCAGGTGAAATCGAGTCCATGTGCTCCCCTGTTCGGATCGTGTTCTGCGCAGACACTATCGTCTTCGTACAGAAGATGTAGACATTATTTCGTATTTCGTATACGAAAATAAGGCTTGCTTCGAATTCCACATCGCCAAGTGAGATGAAGCATCGCTTGGGAGGATCGAACATGTGTCACGTCTTTGCCGGCCAAGAGCCTCAGCGCTACGCAACCACCAACCGACGTCTGCGCCTGAACGGCCAAAGTACCAGCATCCGCTTGGAGAATGCCTTTTGGGATATTCTTGATGAAATGGCGGCCCGAGACGAAATGAGCACGCCTTGTTTCGTCTCGACACTTCACTCGGAAGTGCTGGAATTGAGCGGCGAGCCATCCAATTTCACCTCTCTTCTGCGCTGTGCCTGTTTGAAGTTCATGGAACTGCGGAATCATCACGTGCCTACAGCTATTGCTGCGGAATAAATCCAGCATCACATCAGACATTCCAAACAGGTAGTACAGGCGTCCTACCTCCACTGAATGAACTCCCTCTAGACTGATTCTTGCATCAGCAACTGAACTGCGGGAGTCACCCTTGGCCAAACAAATCCATTCAATGATCCGGGTCCTCAACGAAGAGCGATCCGTGCAATTCTACAAGACCGCCTTTGGTCTCGACGTGGCCGACAGGCTCGATTTCCCAGAGTTCACCCTCGTTTACCTCAGTAATGCTGAGTCGGAGTTCGAGCTTGAGCTGACGATCAACAAAGGCGCCACCGAGGCCTACGATCTGGGCAACGGATACGGTCACCTCGCGGTTTCCGTTGAGGACCTCGACAGTGAACATGCGCGGTTCGAGGCCGCAGGCCTTGCCCCCAGAAAACTCGTTGAATTCGCACCCGCCGGCGAGATCGTCGCGCGGTTCTTCTTTGTGGCCGATCCCGATGGGTACCAGATCGAGGTGCTCGAACGTGGCGGTCGTTTCAAATGACATCAAAGGGAGGAACAGTGATGTATAAAACACAAGG
>NZ_JBVCWP010000200.1:0-7087 GCF_057460485.1 Boseongicola sp. | reverse complement strand
TACTGCTCGATAGGTTTCTTGCCTGTATGAAACCTGCCTCAATAACTTAGCGCCCGCTTCGTGCGGGCGTTTTTTTTGGCGCGTGGCCGGGACGTTTTTTTTCCGGGGTGGTCAACGTTCATATTTCACCGTCATCGAAGCAAAAAAGCCCCGCGTTGGCGGAGCTTTTGGAGGTCCAGTTTTCAGGACATTTTTAAATAAGTTTCGCCATGGCAACAGCCGTATCGCTCATCCGGTTCGAGAAGCCCCACTCGTTGTCATACCAAGTCAGGATCCGCACCATAGTGCCTTCCATGACCTTGGTCTGATCCATGTGGAAAACCGACGAGTGCGGGTCATGGTTGATGTCAATCGACACAAGCGGCTCGTCTGTGTAGCCAAGAATGCCTTTCAACGGTCCGTCTGCTGCGGCGCGGATGGCGTTGTTCACTTCTTCAATGCTGGTGGCGCGGCTGGCTTCGAACGTCAGGTCTACGACCGAAACGTTCGGGGTCGGCACGCGGATTGCGACGCCGTCGAGCTTGCCGTTCAGTTCGGGAAGCACGAGACCAACCGCTTTCGCAGCCCCTGTGGACGTCGGGATCATCGACAAGGCAGCGGCACGTCCACGGTAGAGGTCTTTGTGCATCGTATCCAAAGTTGGCTGGTCGCCGGTATAGCTGTGGATAGTCGTCATGAAGCCTTTGTTGATGCCGATGGCGTCGTTCAGCACTTTAACAACTGGCGCAAGGCAGTTCGTGGTACACGAGGCGTTTGATACAACGATATCGTCTGCGGTCAGCGATGCGTCATTCACGCCAAAGACGATCGTTTTATCCGCATCAGGACCGGGCGCCGAGATCAGCACACGGCTTGATCCGTTCTCAAGGTGGGCCTGACACTTTTCTTTCGATGTGAAAATTCCGGTACATTCCAGAACGATGTCGACATTTGCCCAAGGCAGATCTGCCGGGTTTCGGATTGCTGTGACCTGAATGGGACCGCGGCCGACATCAATTGTTGTATCAGTCGTTGTTACGGTTGCCGGGAAGCGTCCGTGAACACTGTCATAGCGCAACAGATGCGCATTGGTTTCAACTGGGCCGAGATCGTTGATTGCCACGACTTCGATATCGGTGCGGCCAGATTCGATGATTGCACGCAGGACATTACGTCCAATCCGTCCGAATCCGTTTATTGCGACTTTGACTGCCAAAGGTCTTCTCCTGTTCTCGGCTGGATGCATTTAGCGCCAGAAGGCGATCAATCTGATCAGGTCCATGAATTTTCGTCCTAAAAAAATATGCCACTCAAGGCCAAGGACGAAACTCAGCGCGAAAAACGCGCAAAGGAACAAACCAATTCCAAGTGCGATCCTGTTTGTCATCGCGCGACTTATGGCAAACGAAGGGCAAAGGTTAAAGGTTAAAAGAACAAGCGTAGGCTTTGCTTGGAAGGAGGTGTCAGCGCTAACACTTCAGGGGGCGTTGGCGTCGATCCAGCGCCACGTCTTCATACGTCCGCGAAACCAAGTGCGTTGGCGTTTTGCGTATTGCCGGCTGTGTACGATGATGGCTTGTTTTGCGGCGTCCAGTTTCATGTCGCCATTGACGTGCGCCACAAGCTCTGCAGCTCCAATTGCTTTGGCTGAGGGAAGGCCTTGATGCCAGGTGGGGGCATTGGCGCGCGCTTCATCCAGAACGCCGAGTTCCAGCATTGCGTCAAAGCGTCTCTCGATGCGGGGTATCAGCCAGTCTTTTGGCGCAGAAAGGACCAGTGCTTGCGTCTGTTCAATCGGAAGGGCCGGTGGACCTGTTTTGTCCTGCCACGACGCAAGGCCCCGCCCTGTGCTTTGCATCACCTCCCAGGCACGCTGAACACGGCGGGGGTTGGAGGTATCGATCCGTGCGCGCGTGTCGCCATCCAGTTCAGCGATAAGGGTGTCGACGCCATATTGGGCAAGCCGGTCATCGCCTTCGGCTCGGACGTTGTCCGGAGTCGGTGGTATTGTCGCCAACCCATCGCTTAAGGCAGAAAAATAGAGACCTGTGCCGCCGACGATCACGGGTGGCGTTTCGGCAAGTAAAGGCGTGATGTCGCGAAGCCAATCGCCGACCGAGTAGCTTTGCGTACCCGGCACATGTCCATAGAGCCGGTGTGGAACGTCGGCCTCGTCTTTCATCGATGGGCGCGCCGTGAGAACGCGCCAATCGCTATAGACTTGAAGGGCGTCCGCATTGATCACCGGTCGACCAAAACGCGCGGCGATTGCCATCGCCAGAGCGGACTTCCCGCTTGCGGTTGGACCCGCAATTAGGACCGGGAGTTCTGGGCTGAGGGACGCGATGACCCTGTCGATCAAATTCATTTTGCCAAGGCGTCCTTCGTGCGTTGAATCTTGTGCCGTTTTCGGACATTTTCCCGCCGGGCGCAAAGGCGCGTTGAAATGATGCGAGGGACCGGGCTTATGGCAGACAAAACAGGCAAATCATCTTACAAACGCGTCCTTCTGAAGATATCTGGCGAAGCGCTGATGGGAGATCAGGGCTACGGACTTCACCCGCCAACTGTGGCGCGAATCGCGCGTGAAGTGCAATCGGTGCAAGAGATGGGCGTAGAAGTCTGCATGGTTATCGGTGGCGGCAACATATTCCGGGGCTTGCAAGGCTCTGCGCAAGGTATGGAGCGCACCACTGCAGATTACATGGGAATGCTCGCGACGGTGATGAATGCGCTTGCAATGCAGTCTGCGTTGGAAGAGCTGAAAATCCACACCCGCGTGATCTCGGCGATCCGGATGGATGAGGTTGCCGAACCCTATATTCGCCGCCGCGCTGTGCGCCATCTTGAGAAGAAACGTGTGTGCATTTTTGCCGCCGGCACCGGGAACCCTTATTTTACCACCGATACCGCCGCAACACTGCGCGCCAGCGAGATGTCATGTGAAGCGATCTTCAAGGGCACCAAGGTTGATGGCGTATACGACATGGATCCGGTCAAGTACGCCCACGCCAAGCGCTACGATAAGGTGACTTACGACGAAGTTCTGGCGCAGCACCTAGGTGTCATGGATGCATCGGCAATTGCTCTGGCGCGCGACAATGGTTTGCCGATCATTGTGTTCTCCTTGGACGAGCCCGGCGGGTTCCGAGGTATTCTGGCGGGCGAGGGCACCTATACAATCGTACAGGAAAAGTAGAGCCGGGCAAAACACGACCGCCGTTTGGTGCACAAACCCTGCACGATCGCCTTGGCGCGAAAGGCTATACAAAGCTGGCAAAAGCCGGGTATAGAATGGTTAATCCGGCAAAAGCCCGCGAAAATGGATAAGAGAAACAGGCATGGCAGACGACTTCGACATTGATGTTGACGATATTGAGCGCCGAATGGATGGAGCATTGGCTTCGCTTCGGCAGGAATTTTTGACGCTTCGGACAGGGCGCGCTTCGGCATCGATGCTTGAGCCGATTATGGTCGATGCTTATGGGGCTGTGACACCGATCAATCAGGTCGGTACAGTGAATGTACCTGAGCCGCGCATGATCACGGTAAACGTCTGGGACAAGGGTCTCACCGGCAAAGTCGAAAAAGCGATCCGCGAAAGTGGGCTTGGGATTAATCCGGTTGTGGATGGCACGATTATTCGCCTGCCGATCCCCGAGTTGAACGAAGAGCGGCGTCGCGAATTGTCGAAAGTTGCCGGGACCTACGCAGAAAACGCGCGGATTGCGGTTCGCAATGTCCGCAAAGACGGCATGGACCAGATTAAGAGGGCCAAATCCGACGGTATGTCCGAGGATGATCAGAAATTCTGGGAAGGGGCTGTGCAGGAACTCACCGACAAGGGGATCGCAAAAGTCGATGCGTCTCTCGAAAGTAAGCAAGAAGAAATAATGCAGGTGTAAAAGCACCGCGGGGTGGGGCTAAAACTGAGGAGACCCTTTTGGGCAAATCTGAGCGGACCACACCTGAACATGTGGCCATTATTATGGACGGCAATGGCCGTTGGGCGCAGGCGCGCGGCAAGCCAAGGCTTTTCGGGCATCATGCGGGCGCGCTTCGCGTGCGAGAGATCGTTGAGGCCTGTCCCGATCTTGGTGTGAAGTACCTGACGATCTTCGCGTTTTCGACCGAGAACTGGAAGCGGACCCAGACGGAAGTCTCTGGTCTTATGAAGCTTTTCAAACGCTATTTGATGAGCGAAACCAAGCAGTTGGTTGATTCTGGTGTGCGAGTTCGCTTTATTGGCGACCGCATGAAGCTGGACAACACGCTTGTTGCATTGATGGACGAATTGGAGCTTTTGACAAGCTACAATGATCTTGTGCATTTGACCATTGCGTTGAATTACGGCGGACGGGATGAGGTGGCACGTGCCACAAAAAGGCTGTGTCGGGAAGTTGCTGAAGGCAAGCTTGATCCCGAGTCTGTGGACGCGGAAACGCTGGCGCGCCGTTTGGATACTTACGTGCTTCCAGACCCGGATCTGGTGATTCGCACAAGCGGTGAAGCTCGGATCTCGAATTTCCTTTTGTGGCAATCCGCCTATTCGGAATACGAATTCGTCGAAACACTTTGGCCTGATTTCACACGGGATGAGTTTTCCCGTGTACTGTCCGGATATACCAGCCGTGAACGACGTTATGGAGCCGTACCTGGATGAGCAAAGCCGGTGGGGGCCAGTGGAGTGACTTAGGTCAACGCCTTCTTTCAGGTGGTATTGTAGCTTGCGTCGGCCTTTGGACCATGTGGCTGGGTGGATTGGCGTTTCATATCCTGATAGCGGTGATTTGCGGTATTATGTTGTGGGAACTGCAGCGGATGATCGGTGCGGCGAAACGCGCGATCCCGATGGCGGTGATTACGGCTGCCATTCTGCTTGCGGCAATGGAATTACCTGCAGGTTTTGCGCTGCCGTTGCTGCTTTTGCCCGCCATGGTCGGCGTCAGTCAGATCGAGCAGCATCGTTTCACCTATGCAATCTATAGTGCCGTAATCCTTGTCGCCGGCTTTGGGTTGACTGCGCTTCGAGATGATTTTGGGTTTGGGTGGATGGCGTGGCTGGCGCTTGTTGTGATCTCAACGGATATTCTGGGGTATTTCGCGGGCCGCTTTATCGGAGGCCCGAAATTTTGGCCGAAGGTGAGCCCTAAAAAGACATGGTCGGGGACGTTAGCGGGTTGGATTGGGGCTGCGATCATTGGTGCGGTTTATGTGTTCAACGGGGCGGCAGGACTTGAATTGATCGGCGTTTCCATTGCTATTTCAATGGCATCGCAACTTGGTGACGTCTCGGAAAGCGCATTGAAGCGCCGCATGGGCATTAAGGACAGTTCTAACATTATGCCTGGTCACGGCGGTATGTTTGATCGGTTCGATGGAATGCTTGGCGCGTCCATTCTCCTGTTGATCATTGAGGCTTTGGTGGTGTTCCCGCCCATGCCGGTGAGCCTTTGACGCGTAAGGTTTCAATTCTTGGCTCGACCGGTTCCATCGGCTGCAGCACGGTAGGTCTGATTGAGCGAAAGCCGGACACGTTCGATGTAGTTGCGCTTACGGGGGGACGAAATGTCACCAGACTTGCCAAGCAGGCCCGTGCCCTTGGCGCCGAAATTGCCGTAACCGCCTTTGACGATTGTCTTGAGCCGTTGCGGGACGCCTTGTCGGGGACTGGCATCGAGGTTGCGGCGGGCGAAATGGCGCTTTGCGAGGCGGCTGGGCGCCCTGCAGACTGGGTCATGTCCGCCATCGTGGGCGCCGCCGGATTGCCACCGGGCCTGAAAGCACTGGAGCAAGGCACGACGCTTGCCCTGGCGAACAAGGAAAGCCTCGTCACGGCGGGGTCGCTTCTGAAATCAACGGCGGCGGGAAGTGGTGCACGCATCTTGCCTGTCGATAGCGAGCATTCTGCGGTTTTCCAAGGGCTTGTTGGCGAAGACATCGAGACAGTTGAGCGCGTGATTATCACGGCGTCGGGCGGGGCTTTTCGCGATTGGCCAATAGAGAAACTGGCGTCCGCCACATTGGCCGAAGCCTCGTCTCACCCCAATTGGGATATGGGGAAAAGGATCACGATCGATAGTGCGAGCATGTTCAATAAGGCCTTGGAACTTATTGAAACGCATGAATTTTTCAGTATCGATCCGGACAAAATAGAAGTCATTGTGCATCCCGAGAGCCTGATCCATGCGCTTGTTGGTTTTTGCGATGGAGCCTTGATGGCGCACGTCGGCCCACACGATATGCGCCACGCTATCGGCTATGCGTTGAACTGGCCCGAACGCGACCACCTGCCAGTGGAACGTCTTAATCTGGCCGAGATCGGACAATTTACTTTCCACGAGCCCGATGACGAGCGATATCCGGCGCTGGCGCAGGCCAGATGGGTCATGGAAGAAGGCGGATTGGCGGGCGCGGTATTCAACGCGGCCAAAGAGCGCGCGCTTGATGGTTTCATTGAGGAGCGGATCGGATTTTTGGATATGGCAGCAGTTGTCGCAGACGTGATCGAAATAATGTCAGGTGAGGGTCTAGGTTTGGCCGCGATTACGCTAGATAGCGTTCAGCAAGCAGACGAAACGGCGCGCATGCGGGCTGGCGAGTCTATTTTACGGCGACAGAGATAGGGTTTTCATGGACTTGGCAGGGCTGATTCCGACGTTCGGAAGTATAGTATTCACAATCGCGGCGTTCGTTGTGGCGCTTTCGGTGATTGTGGCGATCCATGAGTATGGCCACTATATTGTGGGCCGCTGGACGGGGATCAAAGCGGATGTGTTTTCCGTTGGGTTTGGACCTGTTTTGTTTAGTAAGACAGATCGCCATGGCACTGCCTGGCAGATTGCTGCGCTGCCTTTCGGTGGGTTCGTAAAGTTTCGCGGAGACGGCAATGCGGCTTCGGCAAAAGATGCTGATGCCATGATCGGTCTTTCAGACCAAGATTTGCGGGAAACAATGCACGGCGCACCGCTTTGGGCGCGCACATTGACGGTCCTTGCAGGGCCAGTATTTAACTTTATCCTTTCGTTTCTGATATTTGCGGCCCTTTTGATGACCCGCGGCGTCGCAAGCGACCCGATCACCATCGAAGAGCTTGTTGCGATGCCGT
>NZ_JBVCWP010000199.1:0-7098 GCF_057460485.1 Boseongicola sp. | reverse complement strand
TACACGATCGAGCGCTATGCCAAGCAGCATTCCGGACCCTTTCGCGACGCGTTCAAGGAACGGACAAAAACCGGGCATCTGGCGCGCCTGTCCGAAGGGCATTTCGGTGGCTTTTTTGGCTGGCCGAACTTTCGCGCAATGCATGAAGGTGGGTTCATGGGAATGCCGTCGTCTCAGGGCAAACCGACCGAGTTTCGGGTGGTGGATATCTACCTTCGCCGCGACGACAAACTGGCCGAGAACTGGGTTTTCATCGATATGCTGCACTGGATGATGGGGCAAGGTGTTGATGTGCTTGAGCGGTTGGCAAAGCAGCAGGGCTGACGGGTTATTCCTGCGTTATCGAGGCTTCCCAGTTTCGCAAGAAATTGCGCCGTGTCAGGCGGTCGAGGAACGCCAGAAGTCCGGGGCCAAGGCGGATCGGGCGAAGTGCTACATTGGATTGCAGCGCGTCGGTATCTACGGCTGGTAGGCCGGACGCCGCGACCAGATCGGGGCGACTTTCAAGGGACGCAAGGAAGTTGATCATAGTTTGCGCGTCGGCAATGTTGTCAGCCTTGGTCGAGATCAGAACGGTGCGCAGCATGATGTTGGCGAAATCGCTCATCATGACGATACGATAGCCGCCACCATCTTCTAATTGGGCTTGGGCGTAGCTGCCAAGGACATTGTAGGCGATGGCAAGTTTGCCCTCCCGGATATCGTGCAGCATGTCGCCCGAGCAGCAGTAAAGCTGCGTGTCGAGGCGGCCCATGGCTTCGAGCAAGCGCCAGAAATTTTCGGACACCCGGGCGTCTTGTGTGGCCATGAGATAGCCAAAACCAGAGGTGCGCACGTCGTAAGTGCCAACCTTGCCACGGAAGCGCTCGGGTTGGTCGCGCAATAGCTCGATTAGTTCGTCGCGCGAGGTTGGGTAGGCCTCATCCGGGAAGGCCGTTTCGGACAGGATCAGGACGGCGGGCTCCTGGGTGAAGGCAAAGACCTGATCGCGCCATTTGGCCCAGTCGGGCAAAGCATCTGTGGCCGGAGAACGGTAAGTGCGCGCGAAGCCGTCGTTGGCAAGTTTGGTTTGCAGGTCCATCGCGGATGAGATCACAAGGTCGAAGGCCTCGCCTTCCGCGTGGACAGCTTTCATCAGCTCTGTGGTGCTGGCGATCGTGTAGTCGATTGATACTGTTTGATTTTGTTGTTGGAATGCAAGGAGGATCGGCTCGAACACGGCGCGGTCGGCAGTCGAGATAATCCGCAGTTCCGTTTCCGGGTTGGCGGCCGGATAGCGCGCGCGTTCTTCGATTTCAAAGGCAAACGCTGCGCTCGTCAATCCAAGGATGGCTATTATTGCCGCGGGAATATCAGTGAGACGCATGCGCCTTGGCTCCCTTCATTTCGGGTGATGTTCAATTGGCCACCATGGGCGCGGGCGACCTCGTCTGCGATGGTCAGACCAAGTCCCGAGCCAACAATATCATCGACATTTGCGCCGCGCGAAAAACGGGTTTTGAGGCTGTCGGTGTCGGCCTCGCCAAAGCCCCTGCCCCGGTCGGTGAAAGACAGGCACATGGTTTCGGCGACGGAGAGATCAACGTCGATTGCACTATCGTCAGGCGAGTATTTTATTGCGTTGTCTAGGATGTTTTGGATCGCGCTTTGCAGCAGGATGCGATCGCCGGTGAAGGCCGGTGTGGTGTCGGGCGTGGTACAGCGGATGGTCACGTCTTTGAGGTCGGCGGCGGGTTCAAGCCGTTCGGCGGTTTCGCGCACCAGTTCGGCCATATCGAATGTCTCGGTCGACAGGCTATCGGTGCGGAAGGTGACCATGGCGTGGTCGAGAAGTTGACCCGCAGAGCGCGAGCTTTCGTCGATGGCGCGGATCATCTCACGCATGGTTTGTTTGTGTTCAGGCTTTTGAAGTTTGCGGTGGGTGACTTCGGCTTTTGCCCGCACTGTTGCAAGCGGCGTGCGCACGCGGTGGGCGGCTTCTGCGATGAGATCTTCGGAGCGCAAAAGCGAGGCGCGCAGGCGGGCAATGAATGTATTCAGGGCTGAAACGAAGGGTTCAAGTTCTGTCGGTGGATCAATGGCAAGGGGACGCAGATCGGCGGGTCCGCGTCGGGTGATGGCGGCAGTCATTTCTTTCAGGGGTCGCAGAGCCGACCGCGCCGCAAGAAGGCTAAGGGCCGTCGCCACAAGGAAAAAGACAAGCCCGATGCCGGTGGCGATGGCGGTGATACGTTGGGAAATCGCAGCAAGGCCGAGGCGCGTCTGAGCGACAGAGATTAGCACGTTGGACGGCACACCTCCGGCGCTAACGGTGCGCGACGCCGACACCATGCGCACTTCGTCGCCGCGATAATAAAACGTCGCGAAAGTGTTTTCCGAGATCGTCGGGGATTGGCTTGGCGGCGGCAGATCGTCATAGCCAGTGAGTGTTTCGTCGTTCACCTCGACTTTGTAGAATACGCGGTCATCGTTCGTTGTGCCCAGCATCGACAACGCGGAATAGGGCAGATCGAGGGTAATCTCGCCGTCTTCCGAGCGCAGCGCGTCGGCGATGGATGTTGCAGACGCCGCAAGGATGCCGTCTTGAGTTGCTTCGGCGGCGGTTTCGGCAAGGCCGCGCACGACGAGGAAAAGGGCCACGGACAAAAGCGCGGAAATCGCGGCAAGTTGCAGGAACAGCCGGGTGCGAATCGACCGGGTGACGGTGGGCAGTTTCACGATCTGGCGACCAGCCGATAGCCAAGGCCGCGCACGGTTTCGATGACGGCGTCCGATGGCTCAAGACGTTTGCGGATGCGCCCGACGTAAACTTCGATGGCGTTTTCGCCGACGTTATCCGAGAAGGAAAACAACCGATCGAGAAGGTAGGATTTTGAGAAGACCTGCCCCGGAGAGGTGAAGAAAACCTCAAGAAGACGCAGCTCGCGATTGCGCAGGGTTTGACCGACGCCGTCGATCTCAAGTTCTCCGGCGGTTGAACAAAGGACTGCGTTTGCGACCGTGAGACGATTGGCGGCAACACCACCACGACGGCGTAAGACGGCGCGGCAGCGGGCCTCAAGTTCAGAGAAATCAAATGGTTTGGTGATATAATCGTCTGCACCAAGGTCTAGAAGACTGACCCTGTCGGACACCTCAGAGCGCGCCGTGGTGACGATAATAGGCGTTGCCTTAGCAGCCCGTCGATGGCTTTGCAGGAAGGTGCGGCCATCCCCGTCGGGTAGCATAATATCGAGCAATATCAGATCGTAGTCCGCCGCAGCGATGCAGGCTTCGGCGCTTTCCAATGTGCCGGCGTGATCCACAGCATGGCCGTCAAGTTGCAACCGCTCGGCGACGGCACTTGCAAGGTTGGCATTATCTTCGATCAGGAGAAACCGCATAGGTCCAGTTTATTTTCCGCCGTGACAGGTCAGTGTCAGGTGCATAAGGTTTGGTGACGATGAGCGGGAAAACCCGCCAAGTCAAATGGGAGGACTTCATGAAAACGAAAGTAAAAGCCTTTGGGCTTACCGCTGCTTTCTGCCTGATCGGCGGAGCGGCTTCTGCGGCGGAGTGCATTGCACCAGCCAACCCCGGCGGCGGCTGGGACTTTACCTGCCGTCAGATCGGCAAGATCCTTTATGACATCGGTGCTGTGGATAAGCCTGTACAGGTTACTAACATGCCTGGTGCCAGAGGTGGTCTTGCTTACAACACGGTTGTCAGTGAGCGCAACGACGACGCGGATCTTATCATCGCGGCCTCTTCGGCCACGACCACGCGTCTTGCGCAAAACGCATACGCTGGCATGACAGCTGATCAGGTTCGCTTTGTTGGTGCCATTGGTGCTGATCCGGGCGTAATCGTTGTGGCCGCTGACAGCCCGTTCCAGTCGCTTGGCGATCTGGTTGACGCAATCAAAGCAGAGCCGGGTTCGGTTGCCTTTGCTGGCGGTTCGGCTGTTGGCGGATTTGATCACCTGAAGCCTTTGATGATCCTGAAGGAAGCCGGGTTCACCGACATCACAAAGATCAAATACATCGGTCTTGATGGCGGCGCAGATGCGATCACTCAGACTGTTGGTGGATTTACGCAAGCGATGACCGGCGACATGTCGGAAGTTGTTTCGTTCCTTTCCAATGGCGACATTCGCGTGATTGCGGTTCTGACCGACGAGCGTGTGCCGGGCTTTGACGACATCCCAACTGCGAAAGAGCAGGGCTTTGATGTTGTGGCCGTGAACTGGCGTGGTCTTTACGTGCCCAAGGGCATTTCGGATGCACAGTTCGACGCATGGGCTGGCAAGCTGCAGCAGGTTGCTGACAGTGACGCTTGGGCAAAGGCAATGGTGGACAACGGTCTTGCGCCATTCACCAAAGTTGGCGGAGACTTCCAGTCATACGTCGATGGTCTTGTTTCTGACATCAACGCGATGTCGAAAGAGCTTGGGGTCCTGCAGTAGTGGCCTCGGACCGAATATTCGGTCTGATCACTCTGATCACGGCGGTCGCGTATATCGCGGCCGCCACGCAGATTCAGACGAATTTCTTCTCGGGCGAATACCTGCCAAAGCTGTTCCCGATCCTGATCGGCAGCGTGGCGGCGATATGTTCGCTAATTATCATATTTAAACCTGACCCCGAACCTGACTGGCCTGCTTCTTGGACATGGGTTTCCATGGCCATCGCGGTGTTTGTGCTGGCGGTTTATGCGGTCATGTTGAAGCCACTGGGGTTTCTTTTGCCCACAGCCATTGCGGCGGGCATCCTGAGTTATCAAATCTCGTTCCGGCCTTTTCCGTCAGTGCTGTCCGGCATTGGCCTGTCGATTGGGTTGCTCATCTTGTTCAAATACGCGCTTGGGCTTGGAAATATCGTGGCTTACCGCATTCCGACACCGGCCAAGCTTTGGGACGCGTTCGCTATTCTCATTCCCTTTGTAGGGGGTCACTGACATGGACATACTATCCAACCTCGCACTCGGGTTTAGCGTGGCGCTGTCGCCCTATACGCTTTTTCTGGCTGTCTGCGGTTGTTTCTTGGGGACGATCATCGGCGCATTGCCGGGCTTAGGTCCGTCGAACGGCGTTGCGATTTTGATCCCTATCACTTTCACGCTGGGGCTTGATGCGACATCCGCACTGGTTCTGATGACGTCTGTTTACTACGGCGCGATGTATGGCGGGCGGATCAGTTCGATCCTGCTGAACATCCCCGGAGACGAGCCTGCGTTGATGACTACGTTGGATGGCTATCCGATGGCCAAGCAGGGCCGCGCGGGCGATGCTTTGGTCTTGTCCGGCGTTGCCTCTTTCGTCGGAGCTTTGCTTGCGACGATCGGGCTAATGTTGCTGGCGCCGTCGCTGGCGCGGGTGGCGTTTTTATTCGGGCCTGCCGAGTATTTCGCACTGTATTTGCTGGCGTTCTGCACGTTGGGCGGCATGGCCTCGAACAATCAGGCGAAGGCCGCGATTGCGGCCTGTCTCGGTCTTGGCATCGCAATGATTGGCGTCGACAGTTCGTCGGGTTTGCCGCGTCTGACGGGTGGCAGTCTACATCTGTTTGACGGCGTTGATTTTCTTGTCGCCATCGTGGGTCTGTTCGCCATCGCCGAGCTGTTCTTCTTTATCGAAAGCCACGGTAAGGGCTCATCGATTGGGGTGAAGCTCGACAAGGTGCGAATCCCCTGGAAGGATATTTTCGACACCAGATGGACGATGTTGCGCGCATCTGGCGTGGGCTTTATCGCTGGCATCTTGCCGGGTGCGGGTGCGTCGCTTGGATCGTTCCTAGCCTATATGACCGAGAAATCCATCGCTGGCGAAAAAGGCGGCTTCGGCACGGGCGTTCCTAAAGGAGTCGCCGCGCCAGAGGCTGGCAACAACGCAGCCGCCGGTGGTGCGCTTGTGCCAATGCTGACGCTAGGTGTTCCCGGTTCTGGCACGACGGCTGTTTTGCTGGCCCTGTTGATGACGCTGAACATCACGCCCGGTCCGACGCTTTTCACCGAGCGACCCGAGGTTGTCTGGGGCCTGATTGCTTCGCTGTTAATCGCCAACTTCGTCTTGCTTTTGATGAACGTGCCGATGGTGAAGATCTTTGTCAAAATCCTGATGGTTCCGGCATGGATCCTGTTGCCGGGTGTGACAATGATTTCCTTCGTTGGTATCTTTTCACTTTCAGGCAGCTACTTTGATCTGTTGATGATGATCGGGTTTGGCGTGTTGGGCTACTTCCTGCGCAAACTGGATATCCCGACGGTGCCGGTCATCCTTGGCATCCTGCTTGGCGGCAACATGGAAGACGCCTTGCGCCGGGCCATGACTTTGTCAGATGGGGACGTCACATATCTGTTCTCAAGCCCGATTTCGATCGGCTTGTGGATTGCAGCGGTTCTGGGCTTTGTCGCCCCGATGTTCCTGCGCGGGGTCCTTAAGAAGCCGCAGGCGATCACCGATTGAGTGTCCGCATTCTCATACCTTCGGGCGCGCTTGGTCTTGGATACGATGCCACTGCGCTGGAGCGTGGAATTGCGAACAAGCCTGATCTGATTGCCATCGATGGCGGGTCGACCGACAGCGGGCCGTCGTATCTTGGACGCGGCGTGTCGAAATATGCGCGCTCGTCGACGAAGATCGAATGGGCCGGGTTGATGGACGCGGCGCGACGCGCGGGCTGTCCTTTGGTGATCGGCACTGCGGGCACCTGCGGTGCCGGATCGGCCGTGGATTGGCTTTTGGACATCACGCGCGAAGTTCTGGCAGAGACAGGTCACAGCGCGAAGATTGCTGTTTTAAGGTCGGATCAAGGGCCGGACGTCGTGGCCGAGGCGTTTGAGACGGGCCGCGTAACGCCCCTGCCCGCAGCGCCCGAGATTGACGTTGATCTGATCCAAAGCTGCACGAATATCGTTGCGCTTGCAGGGGTCGAGCAGATATCGGCCGCTCTTGCCACGGGCGCCGACATCGTGATTGCCGGACGCACGACAGACACTGCAATCATTGCCGCTTTGCCGATAGAGCGCGGCGTAGACGCTGGTTTGGCTTGGCATGCCGCAAAGATCGGGGAGTGCGGCGCGCTCTGTGCGACGAACCCGCAGTCGGGTGTGCTGCAGGTG
>NZ_JBVCWP010000198.1:0-7104 GCF_057460485.1 Boseongicola sp. | reverse complement strand
GGGTCGCTTCTTGGAATGCGGTATTTAAGCCTGTTCGACCGCATCGAAATCAGCGGCGATCAGATGATACTGGAACCCTAGCTTTTCGGTGTGTTCTCGGCCTTTTTCTGCCAGCGGCCGCCCTCGTCCGCCCAGTATTGCGCCGCAAGCCCCGCGTCTGTCATTGACCGCCATTGCCCGCGCGCATGATCGACGGCCTCTGGATTGGCTCCATCAAACAAGATGCAAACACGTTCGGCGGCTTGCGCTTCGACCACGTCGATCGCCGCCTGACCGACGGCCATCACGCAATGCGCGCCATTGGTCGCGTCACCTTTTGTTAGCAAGATCGGTTGATCTGCATCATGCGGGCCACCTGCGATACCGTGGGGTAAAAAGCCGTCTCCCAACCAAAGCGCACTGTCCAAACGCTTCATCAAAGCGTCGTCGCCGGATCGTACGGCTACACGCCACCCCGCCGCCAACGACTTTTGCAACAGCATCGGCAGGGTTGCTTCAAGCGGATGCTCGGTCAGGTGATAGAAATAGACAGACCCCATCGTTGCTACCCTTCAAATCGATCCGAAACCAAGCGATCCAAGGCACGTACACCCCAGCCCGTCGCCCCCTTGGGCGCCAGCGTCGTTGCCGCGTCCGTGCTGGCAACACCTGCAATATCGAGATGTATCCATGGTGTGTCTTTCTTCACGAACCGCTGCAAAAACTCAGCAGCCGTGATCGACCCCGCAGGGCGCCCGCCGATGTTTTTCACATCCGCAATTCGGCTCTTCAAAGCCCGCGCATAGCCCTCGCCCAAAGGCATCCGCCACGCGCCTTCGTCCTCTGTCGCTGCCGCCGCTAAAAACGATCCCACAAGCGTGTCATCGTTGGAAAACACACCCGCGTTCTCATGGCCAAGTGCGACAATGACCGCCCCCGTAAGCGTCGCAAGATCAATCATCGCACGTGGCTCAAAGCGCTCTTGAGCGTACCACATGATGTCGCACAGAACGAGGCGGCCCTCGGCGTCGGTGTTGATCACCTCTACCGTGTCGCCCTTCATCGATCGCACCACATCGCCGGGGCGTTGCGCACGTCCGTCCGGCATGTTCTCGACCAAACCGACAATCCCGACAACGTTTGCCGCCGCTTTACGAAGCGCCAATGCTTTCATCACACCAGCAACGGTGCCTGCACCGCCCATGTCCATCGTCATTTCTTCCATGCCGCCCGCAGGCTTAATCGATATGCCTCCGGTATCAAACACAACGCCCTTGCCGACCAAAGCAAGCGGCGCTTCGGTGCCGCGTCCGGTCCATTCCATAATCACGACTTTGGAGGGCGTCTCGCTGCCAAAGCCCACGGCAAGAAGCGTTCGCATCCCAAGTTCTTCCAAACGGTCCTCGTCAAGAACCTCAACCTTCAGACCAAGCTCGCGCAAAGCTTCTAGTCGGTCGGCGAAAGTAACAGTTGTCAAAACGTTGGCTGGCTCATTGACCAGATCGCGGGTGAAATAGACACCTTCGGCAACAGCCCGCACCCGCAAAAGGTCACTCTGCAAGTCATCGGGCTTTGCCACCATCATCGTGATCTCAACGGTCCCGCGTTCGCCATGATCGGTCTTGTGATCGCCAAAGGCATAGGCCTTCAGCAGACATCCCATCATTAAGTGTTCAAGTTTCTTCCGCGCGCCAGCAAGGATGAGAACCTCGCCCTTGACAGCACCGGCGCCAATCGCAGCACCTGCGCGACGTCCCGCTTCCGGGTCGGCCGTAAGGTCAAGGCGGATCACTTGCACAGCGTCAGCCCGCATGCCTGTCGGGAAGGCCAGGTCAGTTGCTTCCCCTTCCTTCATTTTGGAAAATGCCGTGCTTTCTGCAAATCGCTCAAGCGCGCCTCGCATCAGCCGGTTCACCCGCCGTGCAGATTGATCAAGTTTGCCGCTTTCAGGCATAAAAATAACGATCCGACCCTCGATCTCGGCTATCTGTTCAAGGCTTGTTTCGCTGAGTGTGAGTGTGGGCAAATCCGTCATTGCGCGCTCCTTCGAATGGCATCCCCACAAAGTAGTCTTCCCGCTTGGCCAAGACCAGCCGATAACGGACATCAATCCGTGCCAATCCCTGTTCCCCGCGCGCGCACTGTGGTTTAAGTCAAGCCAATGTAGCCAGGTCAGTCAGTGATGATCGGACGATTCGACAAATATCTTATGACGCAGCTCTTGACGCTGTTCGGCTTTTTTGCGCTTGTACTTGTGCTTGTGTACTGGGTGAACCGTGCCGTCGTTCTTTTTGACCAGTTGATCGCCAACGGCCAATCAGCGGCTGTTTTCCTTGAAATTTCCGTTCTTTCTTTACCAAACGTAATCCGAATTGTGCTGCCGATTGCTGCCTTCGCCAGCACCCTTTACGTCACCAATCGCCTGACCACAGAAAGCGAACTTGTTGTTGTGCAGGCGACCGGATTTTCGCCGTGGCGACTGGCCCGCGCCGTGGTGTATTTCGGCTTGATTGTAGCAGTCCTGGCTTCGGTCCTTGGTCATTTCCTTGTACCCTCCAGCCTGCGCCAACTGGCCGTCAGGTCCGATCAGATTGCACAGAACATGACGGCGCGACTTTTGACCGAAGGCCAATTCATCCATCCTGCCGATCAGGTGACGTTCTACATCCGGGAAATTTCGCCACAGGGCGAGTTGTTGAATATTTTTTTGTCAGACTCCCGCGATGCAAAGGTCCAAGTCACCTATAGCGCAAGGGAAGCCTTACTGATCCGCGGCGACGACGCGCCTACGCTTATTATGTTCGACGGCATGGCACAGGCATTGGACACCGAGAACCGCCTGTTATCGGTCACGCGTTTTGAAAACTTTGCCTTTGATTTAAGCGGCTTGGTCGAACTGACAGGACTGGGAGGCATACGGCCACAAGAGCTTGGCACTGGCGTTCTGTTGCAAGCAAGCGAAACCACGCAAGCCGTGACCGGAGCTTCCCGCAACACGCTTATATCAGAAGCACACGATCGCTTCGGCAACGCACTGAATGGCTTCGTAGCACCGCTTGTCGGTTTTGCAGCACTGATGCTTGGAGGCTTTTCGCGGTTTGGGATCTGGAGACAAATCGCCGGCGCCATCGGCGCCTTGATCTTCATCCAGATGATCACCCGGATTGGACAGGACATCGTACAGTCAAACGCCAACCACTGGCCTGCCGCCTACATGGGGCCACTTGCCGGAGTAATTCTAGCTGCTATCCTCCTTGAATTGGCGTCGCGACCAGGATTATTCCGGCGAAGACATCGCGTTACAACGCCAGACGGAGGGAGCCCATGACCCTTCATTTCTATTTTGCGCGCCAATTCCTGAAGACGGTTCTGTCCACTATTCTTGTTTTCTTTGTTATCCTGTTTCTTCTCGACATGATCGAGCAAATCCGAAAATTCGGATCGACCGACGCAAGCTTCGGCGCGCTTTTGTCGCTGACCGCGCTGAATGTGCCAGAGACGCTTTACCGCATCCTGCCGCTGATCATGATCCTTGCCACGGTGGCCCTGTTTTTGCGACTGGCAAGGTCTTCGGAACTGGTCGTCACGCGCGCTTCGGGCCGCTCGGCTTTAAAAAGCTTGGTCGCCCCGCTGATCGTCACGTTTGTGATTGGTATCGTCGCCGTCGGCGTGATCAACCCAATCGTTGCTGCAACATCCAAGCAGTACGAAGTCGTGGCAGGACGGCTGACCAACGAAGGCGCATCGACCGTATCGGTCACCCGTGAGGGGCTATGGCTGCGTCAAGGCACGCCGAATGGACAGACTGTGATCCACGCAGAGCGCGCCAACCTGGACGGAACAGTTTTGTTCGGTGCCACATTTCTTGGCTTTGACGCTGACGGTACCCCAAGCTACCGCATCGAAGCTGAAACCGCTCGTCTTACAACAGGTGCATGGCAGATCGAGGGCGCCAAAGAATGGCGCTTTGATCCAAACGCTGTCATCCCCGAACAAAACGCCTTCACCGCGGACCGGATGAGCCTTGCGTCCAACCTCACGCGTGACCAAATTCTCGACAGCTTCGGCACCCCGTCCACCATTCCGATTTGGGAGCTTCCTGCCTTCATCAAGCAGCTTGAAACCGCTGGATTTTCCGCGCGTAACCATCGCACATTCCTGCACATGGAATTGGCGCTGCCGATCCTGCTGATCTCGATGGTGCTTGTCGGCGCGAGCTTCACAATGCGTCACACGCGCATGGGGCGCACAGGGTTTATGGTCATGCTGGCACTGGCACTTGGCTTTAGTTTGTATTTCGTGCGCAACTTCGCCGCCATCCTCGGCGAGAACGGGCAAATCCCCATCCTTCTTGCAGCATGGGGCCCGCCCATCGCCGCCGTTTTGCTGCCGCTTGGGCTCCTTTTACATCTGGAAGACGGATGAGACGCAGTCTTCTTGCCTTCTTTGTCTGCCTTTTGCTCATTCCGGGCTTGGCACAGGCGCAGGCCCTTGCTTCCCTCATCGCCGACAGCGTTATCGTAGACCCGTCAGGACGCATCACCGCCGAAGGGAATGTTGTGGTCTTCTTCGAGGGCAATCGGTTGTCCGCCGAACGCGTCATTTACGATCGCACGACAGATACGCTTTCTATCGAAGGGGCTGTGACGCTTAAGGACGCCTCTGGCAATGTGGTCACCGCAGACGCCGCCACGCTTAACAGTGATCTGCGCAACGGCGTGCTGACGTCGGCCCGTTTGGTACTGGATCAGCAACTGCAACTTGCCGCCGCGCGGATTGCCCGCGTCGATAACCGCTATACAACGCTAAGACGCGTCGTTGCGTCGTCGTGCGAAGTCTGCGCTGCCAATCCTACGCCACTTTGGGAAATCCGTGCCTCGCGCGTGGTGCATGACACCGTGGAACAGCAACTTTATTTTGATGATGCACAGTTCAGGCTGGCAGGTGTGCCGATCCTCTACCTGCCGCGCTTGCGCCTGCCAGACCCCACGCTGAAACGCGCCAGTGGCTTTTTGATCCCCGAACTTAGAACCTCGTCCGACCTCGGCACCGGTCTCCGGTTGCCCTATTTCATCGCAATCGGTTCCCATGCCGACACAACACTCACACCTTATCTTTCGGCATCAACCACAACGCTGGAATTCAACTATCGACAGGAATTACGGAACGGCCGCCTTACTTTTGATGGCGCTGCCACAAGCGACGATATCGGAGGCCGGGGATATTTCTTTGCCAACGGAACCTATTATCTGCCACGCGGGTTTGTCGCGTCCGGGCAGCTCGAATTCGTCTCAGACCCCGGCTATCTTTTCCAATACAACTACTCCTCAAAAGACCGTCTGACGAACGAATTTGCTCTCGACCGTGTGCGCGAAAAAGACCTTTTCCGCGCGAGTGTCACCGAATTCAGGACCCTGCGCGACCTCGAGATCCCGATCCGGGACGCCCTGCCCGACCGGTTCATCGAGACGTCTTATCAACGCGATCTACCCTCGCCGCGCTTTGGGGGCCTGACCACAATCCGTATCGACGCCGCAGCGTTGAACCGCCCTTCCTCGGATGACATTATTGGGCGCGACATGTCGCGGATCGGGTTTGGCGTGGACTGGTCGCGCCGCTCGGTTCTTGGACGAGGCCTAGTGGTTGATACTGAAGCCGCATTGCGGATCGACGCCTATAACATTGGACAGGATTCCACGTTTGAGGCGAACAGCCTGCGCGCCGCGCCGCGCGTCGCGACCGAGCTTAGATGGCCGCATGCCCGTACAACCTCCAGCGGCGCGTCCGAAATCCTTGAGCCCATTCTGCGACTGGATATCGCCAACATCTCTGGCGACGATGTTCCTCTTGAAGACAGCCGAATTGTGGAATTTGACGAAGCCAATCTGTTTGCCCCCTCGCGATTTCCGGGCATTGATGGCATCGAAGACGGGTCGCGCGCGGCTGTTGGTGTAAACTGGCACCGCTCTGATCCAAGCGGCTGGGCGGCAAACTTTGCATTCGGGCGGGTTGCTAGCCTTGATGGTACGCTGGAGTTTTCCGACACAAGCGGCGGCGCGGACGCCGATCAATCCGAATGGCTTCTGGCCGGTCGGCTTTCCTTCGGGGATCGACTTTGGGTGTCGTCACGCTCGCTTTTCGACGACAACGTGGCCTTCACCTTAAGCGAAACACGCGTGGACTGGCAGGCGGACCGTGGCATGCTCACGTCGAGCTATCTTTTTGCGCAGCCCGAACCTGCGGAGGGGCGGAACGAAGAATTGTCGGAGTGGGCCTTTGGGGGCGCGCTTGATCTGAACGAAAACTGGACCGCAAACGCCGACTGGCGCTACGACTTCAACGAGGGCCGTGCTGCCCGCGCCGGGCTTGGCGTCGATTTCTCGACCGATTGCATTCGCATAGACCTTTCGGTAACGCGCCGCTATGCAACATCTACAAGTGTCACTCCAACCACTGACTTTGGCTTTCGCGTGTCATTGCTGGGTGTTGGAAATGGACAAAAGCAAGGGACAAGCCGACCGGTTTGCAGAGGGTAGCCACTTGAAACATCACAATTACATCGCTGTGATAGTGTCGCTAATCGTTGCGATAATCATATTCGCGGTTCCGGCAGATGCCCAAAACCGCTTCCGCCCTGTTGTGCAAGTCGGTGACAACGTGGTGACCGAATATCAAATCACTCAACGCACCCGGTTTTTGTCTCTTCTGCGCGCGCCCGGAGACCCGCGCAATCTGGCGCGTGATCAGTTGATCAACGAAAGCATTCAAATCGAGGCGGCACGCCGGGGCGATAATCTTCCCGGCGAAGACCAAATCCTGCGCGGACTGGAAGAATTTGCCAGCCGGGCCGACCTTACAGCCGAAGAATTCATCGCCGCCCTTGGCCAAGAAGGCGTCGGCGCGGAAACATATCGCGACTTCGTAACAGCCGGGATCGCATGGCGGTCGCATGTGCAGGACTCCTTCCGCGGGCAAGCCCGCGACATCCCTGACGATCTGGTCAATCGCACGCTGGCACGAACCGGAACCGACGGTGGATTGCGCGTGCTTATCTCCGAAATTCTACTGCCTGCGACAACGCCTGAAACAACACGCGCCTCGCGCGCCCGAGCCGCTGAAATCTCG